>CAYMZL010000321.1:0-3480 GCA_964394825.1 uncultured Dehalococcoidia bacterium
CTAAACGGGTGCTCGAACCCGAAGGTCCGGTGGATCGGGCAAAAACACAGGCTGTCCTTTGAGTCGCCCACCGGCTCAACCGCCATCCCAAGAGTAATAACGAACACCATTCTTGACGACGTCGAATTGGAGTGACGGTAGAGTCGGCGGCTAGTGGGGCGGCGTCTCTAGACCTACCGGCGACCAAGCCAGCCAAGAGGAAAGGTGAGAGTGAAATGAAACAGTGTGCATTCCTTCGCCGCCGCCAGACCTTGATTGCGGGGATATATCGCACCGCAGGTTCCAAGTGTTAAGTCCTGACCCGCACCATTTTGATGGCGATAGTGATGGGATTGGGTGTGAAAGAGGGTGATATCACGAATTTTGCTGATTGTGGGGCTAACATTGGTGGTTGTTGCCTGTCAGCGGTCAACTGGCGAAGTGCAGCGTTTGGCCGATGAGCGAATCGCCACTGCCCTAGCTGGCATCCCCACGGCTACTATTCAACCATCTCAAACGCCGCAACCAACTGCAACGCCACAGCCGAGCGCAACGCCTCCACTGATGCCCACACCTATAAGCCAAGAAGGAATTGAGGATGCCATCGACATATTAAGGGAGCGATTAGAAGCGGTGGAGTTTGAACTGGTGGCTCAAGATAACGAATTTCGGCAGTTTATTACCGTTCTAAATGATTTCGAAGCAGAGGTTAGTGCGTTCATGGCCAGTCCACCCAGTGAGGCCATTGTCATTCAGGCTGTAAATTCACAAAGTTCTAGCGGTCTTTGTTGGCTACATAGAACTACAGCCGGTGGGAACGGTAATACTTTTCACGTTCAATGGGAACTCTTAGGGCGGGTAGACGGGTTGTGCTATAGTCCCTTGTCAATTTGCGCGCGCGAAGTCAGGATTGGGGGGCCGTTACCTGAGTCATGTGGCGGTTGATACCATCGAATCCAAGATAGGAGGTTGGGCGAGGCTAGGAATAGTACAGGTGTTCTCAATAGTACCGATGTTCTGATTTGTAGCTATAGACGTTCGAACCCTCCATCCCCAGCCATCCTTGCGCGGAAGGACCCGCCCGCCCCTTCGCCGGCGGCGCTCCTCCATCACTGCCCCTGGTGGCGAACGCATGTATTGCGGACTAGTCCCCGAGGGTCCAACTGGTTGCGTTTGACACCGTATTACCACCTCGGTATCATCCAGGCACATTTGAAAGTTCCAGCGGACTGTGGACTCGCCTATACTGGCCCTCCTGCAATCGCACGAAAACGCCCATGCAATCCTCAACTGCCTAGACTTTCGTATACGTATAACGGTATAGCGGAATAACAGGTTCTCTTATCCATGAGCAAACTAGCCGCCCTGGGACATTTCATCGGCACCTGGTACGTCTCCGCCGTCCTCCTGGCCGCGGTTGGCTTGGTCTTGGGCTCCGCAGTCTTCTTCTTCGCCTACCCCGGCAAGCCAAAGATTGGAATCATTGAGATTCCATTCACCGTCATAAACGACCGCTCCGCCATCGAGATCGGCGCGATGCTGGACTATGTGGGCAACGATGGCTCCATCAAGGGTGTGGTCATCTCCCTTAACAGCCCCGGCGGAGGCGCGGCGCCCAGTGAGGAGCTCTTCTTCGAGATGCTCAGACTTCAGGAGAAGAAACCCGTGGTGATGGTCATGGACGATCTGGTGGCCAGCGGCGGGTTCATGATGGCGATGGGCGCCAACTACATCCTGGCCAAGCCTTCCAGCTTTGTGGGCGGCGTCGGCGTTATCCTTTCCCCCCTGCCGCCGATACTGCCCCGCCAGCCGTCGGACCGGGAAGCGGTTACCGGGCCGTTCAAGTTGGACGGTGGCACGCGGCGTCATTACGTCACGTTGACCGACCAACTGCAACAGGCCTTTGCCTCCATAGTGCTCACCCAAAGGGGCGACAGACTAAGAATGACCAGGAACGAAGTCCTGGAAGGCAACATCTATTCCGGTGTGGAGGCCATGCAGGTCGGATTGATCGATGGACTCGGCGGCCGGACCGACGCGATCGAAAAAGCGGCGTCTCTGGCTGGGATAGCCAACTACGACTTGGTCGACGTAAACACCGAGGTCTCCCGTATCTTCAACCAAAAGTTGGACCGCATAAACGGTCCCCTGCGTTTCGGTTCCGACCCGTCTGGAGGGCTCGACACGGCAGCATTATTGTCGTTGATCGATGGGCAAGGAACCGGTGGAACAGACGGCGGGTCAACGCTCTTGAAAGACCTCATCGCCGCCAACTCCGATGCTTTACTGACACTGCCTCCGCCGGGCGGCATCGGAGCGGACCCCAACGAAGCGCTACCGGATTTCCCTCTGCCCATCACGGGGCCCAAAGCCTACTATCTGTATGTTGGCCCCTCTGAGTAACCCCCTGCGCGCCATCGGCCGGTTCGCCTTCGGCAGCACCTTCAGACGGGTGCTAACCATCCCTTTGCTGTTTGCCGCCGCGTATTTTCTGGTGGCGTTGTTCACTTTTTACCGCGGCACTTATGACGCCCCTGAAACCGCGGACCTCCGGTTTGAAGAGATCATCACGCCCCTCTCGGCCTACACCATTTTTACCGAGCAGCCCGAGGTCCGAACTGGGTTGCTGGTGATCGACGGCGCCCACGACAACGATTTCTCTCAAAACGAGGTTGTTTCATTACTGGCCGGTATGGCCAACCGGGGAATCACGGTGGATTTCATGGGAGAGCCCAGTCGTTTCGGAGGGTTTCAGCGGGTGCCTTCGGCAGACCGGTTCGCGATGCTGGAGAGCAAATTACGTCAGGCGGGCAGCCTGGTGGTGATCGCCCCCAGAGTGCCCTACACCAAAGAGGAGAGGGGGTTGGTCCGGCGGTTCGTGGATAAGGGCGGCCGCTTGCTCTTGATCGGCGACCCGACCCGCAGCCAACAGATAAACAGCCTATCGGAGGAGTTTGGCCTCAGCTTTCAACCGGGTTTTCTCTACAACCAGGTGGACTACGACTTGAATCACCGCAATATCTTTGTCCGGGATTTCTTCTCCGATCCCGTGACCGAGGGATTGTCCGCGGTGGCCTTTTATACTGCCGGGGCCATCCGGTCGGCCGGCCCGGCCCTGGCCTATACGGACGGAAACACCTTCTCCACGATAGTGGAAGGGGTGGAACCCTTTTATCCCCTGGCCAAGGCAAATCAAGACAACGTTTTGGCCGTGGGCGACCTGACATTTATGGTGCCACCCCAGAACTCAATCTTGGACAATAACCGCTTGGTCGCCAATATCGCCGAGTTCTTGGCCTCCAGCGACCGGGGTTTTGAACTGTCCGATTTTCCCTATTTCTTCGACGGCCCCGTGGATATCGTGCTGGGAAGGCCCTCGCTATTGGAGTTGGGCGCCGGCCTGCGGCGGGCGTTATCAAGGTTTCAGATTGACGCCCAGGTCAAAAACAGGGAAGAGCCGGGGAAGGACCTGATCTTCTTGGGCCTCTATGACGACGCGGT
>CAYMZL010000322.1:0-3469 GCA_964394825.1 uncultured Dehalococcoidia bacterium
TGCGGGAGTGCTACCACCTGTTCAAGATGCGGACCTCTGAGGAAGCCCATTTCTCCATCAGGGAACCCGTGCTGGAAGCGATGCGTTTAGCCGTGGAGGTCCAACCCCAGTTCTTCCGGGGCCTGAGGCTCCGGAACTACCCGGATTGGTGGCCCCACCAGACCGGGGACTAGGTGTTCGTCAGCCTGGCGGTGACCGCCGCCAGGCGGGAACCCAATTCCCGGGCTTGGGCCAGGTCTTCTTGGGTAGCGTCCCCCACAGCCGTTGCCCCGTAGTATGACCCCGAACGGCGCATGGAATCTCCCCAGGGCAGTCCCACCACCACCATGCCGCAGGCCAGCATCCAGTGGAGCATCTGCAGCAGGGTCATCTCGAGGCCGGAGTGTCGGCCCGAGCCCGAGGTGAAAGCGGCGGCGGGTTTTCCGGCCATTGAGCCGTCTTCCCAGAGGTCGCCCTGGTCGTCCAGCCACGACTTAAGCGAACCGGTGATGCCGCTCCAGTTGGGACACCCTAAAAGCAGGCCGTCGGCGGCCAGCAGGTCGGCTTGAGAGGCTTCCGTGGTCCGTTTCAGAGTGACAACCGCTCCGGATGCCTCCACGCCTTCGGCTGCGGCCCGCGCCAGGTCTTCGATTGCCGAGTTCTTGCGGTCGTAGAGGACCAGGATCGAGACCCGGTTAGGGACCGGATTTTGGACCGCCATTAGGGGTCTGAGCAGTCCCGGGTGAACCCGCAGTTGGGACACTTGATCTTGCACTTTTGCTCGATCATCTCGCAGCCGCAGATCTCACAGGTCAGGTCGTGGGACTTATCGAAAGTGGCTTTGAGCAACAGCACGCGCACCACATCATTCACCTTGGCCACCATGGGGTCGCGCGGAGTATATCAGCCGGCGAATCAGGCGGCCAAGAACGCCTCAGGGGAGTTTAAATGGAAGTTCGACGGGGTATTACCGCCAGAGGGCGTAGGTCACCAAACGGGGCGCGTTCATCGACACCAGATTCCCTTCCAGCACCATATCGGTGCGGGGCTGGTCGGCATTGGGACCGGCGCTGGCGGTCAGTTCCACTTTCTCAAAGCCCATGATCGACTCCGGGAGCTGCAATGACACGGTGCCCCAGCCACGGGAGTCGACGCCGACCTGTCCAACCCACAGCTTGTATTTGCCGCGCATCAACCAAACGTCGTAGCTGCTGGACGGGCTGGGAGGCTCCATGCCCGCGACCATGATCACCCCGCGGCTGCCGTCGCTGCTCACCAGCAATATCCCCTGGGCGCGGCTTCCAGCGTATGGCGAGCTCAGTTCCAGGGACATATTGTCCGGCCGGGCCAATTCGTAGCTGGCTTGTTGGAGCTTGAGCACCGTGTCCATGACCCTGGACTCGGCATCGGCGGCGTCGCTTATCTGGGCGGTCATGGTGGCGGCGTTGGAGTCGAGGTGTGCCTGCAGGGAGGCGTTTTCCTCTCTCAGGTCGTCTACCTGGCCGGAGATGCGTACATTCATGGCCACGGCCAACACCACCAACACCATGGCGGCCGAAGCGGCCATGGGCACCACCACTCGAACCAACCGGCTGCCGGTCAGCCGGCCTCCGATGGATGGGACCAATCGTGGCTCCGGGGCGTCCGGGGTCACCGGTTCCTCGCGTGAGACGGCCTGCATCAGCCGCGCCCGCAGGCCCGGGGGCGGGTCCTGAGGGTTGACCGACCGGGCCAATGCGGCGGCGGTTACCTGATACCGGTCCACCGCATCGCTGCACTGGACGCATCCGTCCAGGTGGTCCTGGATACGCTCTTCCTCGTCCAGGTCCAGGGCGTCCAGGGCGAACGCCTCCAGCATATCTTCCGGATGGGCGGGTCCATCATTGTGGTCCGGGGGATAGTTTGTGGGGTTATTCGTAGCCATCGTTTTCCAATGTCGTGCGCAGCTTCTGCATGGCCAGGCGCACTCTGGTTTTGATCGTGCCCAAGGGCTGGTCCAATTTTTCGGCCATCCCAGATTGGGAATAGCCCTCGAAGTAGGCCAGCATGATCACCTCGCGCTGAGATTCCGGGATGGTCTCAAGGGCCCGCATGATGCGTTCCCGTTCCAGGGTCTGTTCCACCTGCGCCTCGGTGGAAGCTCCGCCGGCGGGCAGCAGGTCCAGGGTCTCGTAGTCGGCCGGGTCGGTATTGATGATTGCCCGCCGCCGCGACCGGATCACGTCGACAATCTTGTGGTGGGCCACGCTCATGATCCAGGCCCTGGGCTGGCCGCGCTCCGCGTTGAAGCTGGAGGCTTTCAGCCAGATGTTCAGGAAGATGTCCTGGGTGGCCTCTTCGGCCAAGGCGGGTTGTTTCAGCATGTACATGGCGAGGGAATACACCGGAGTCTGATACCTGGTGTACAGGGCCTCAAGGGCGTCCTTGTCAACCTGGGAAACCCGCTGGATCAACTGGTGGTCGTCTAGTGACTCGTAGTCGACCACGGGTTTCTCCCGGCTTGCGGCTCACCGGCTTGAGTCCAATCGTTAGACATGAATTCCATGTCCATAATTATATACGGAGGATATTGCCGGCTGGATTTGACCATGGGCCTTTAGTTAAGCCGGCTGAGCGAGGCCCATAGGCCGTTGATCTGGTCTCTGACCCGTTTGGCGTCTTCCGGACCGTCTGCATCTTGCAGGTAGGTTTCCAGGGTCTCGATGGCCAGCCGGTACTCGTGCTGTTGGGCGTGGCACCATGCCTGCTCCTGGTACAACGACGGCAGACCGGGACTGATGATCGCCATCCGCTGGATGACGCCGACGGCCTTTCCGTATCCCTTGTTCTGCATGTAGACGCTTTTCAGGTTGTTCAGCATCCGGAAGAGGATATCGTGCTTGCTGACGGGGGTCAGGAAATCGTCGGTCCATTCCAGGCGCCCATCCGACATATTCTGAACCAGATCGCGGCAGTCGCCGGCGGAAAGGGCCGCACCGGAGTTGAAGGGGTCCAGGTACTCTCCCGAGTCGTCCAGGCTGACGATGAAGTGGCCTGGCAACCCCACGCCGGAGCACCTGAGGCCCAAGCGGCGTCCCACCTCCAAATAGACCAGGGACAAGGTGATGGGTATCCCGGTGCGGGTCTCCAGGACCCGGTTAAGGAAGCTGTTGTCCGGATGGTAGTAATCGCCGGGATTGCCGTGGAATCCGACTTCGTCGAAGAGGTACCCGGCGATGGCGCGGGCCAGGTCCGCGGGAGCAGTCTCATAGCCCACCCGAAGGGCGATCTGGGAGGCGAAAGCGTCCAATTCCGCCAGATGGGAGGGAACATCGATCTCCGGGTACTCTTCTCCGGCCAGGTAGAGGGCCGCCCGGTCCAACTGGATGTCCTCTTCGGGTTGCTGGACTAACCCGGTGAACAGGGACCTGAAACCGGCGTTGGCGGTCATTTAATTTCCCTACACCACCAGTCCGTCGAAGAGGTCGTCCATATCGGTGGCCTCGTCGAT
>CAYMZL010000323.1:0-3463 GCA_964394825.1 uncultured Dehalococcoidia bacterium
GGTCATCGAGAAGAACTACGCGGCGGGTTAACACAGCGCTAACTTTGGCGGCGCCTCAGGGTATTACCGCCAAGCAGCAAAGGAGAAGCCACTATGGACTTTGGACTTTTCGATACCTGGAATGCCTTGTACGCTGGTGGCAAGGTTCCTTGGGACTCCGCTTACAGTGGAGGGGAGCTTCTCGAGGAGGAGGCTTACTCCAAGAACTTCGAGCAGGTTGATGCAGTGGAGGAGATGGGCTGGGATTACATCTGGCTCGGGGGGAGTCATTTTTCCAGGCAGGCCAGCATGGACCCCCAGGTCCTCATGCTTGCCGCCGTGATCGCCGCCCGAACCAAAAACATCAAGATTGGGTCGTCCATCCACCGCCCATTGATGAAACTGGCCGGAGAGGAATTATCCGAAAGAGCGCTGCCACACGAACGGTACGCCTTCGACAATCTGATGCTGGATGACCCCTTCCAGACTGCGGAACAGGTGTCGATAGTTGACCAGGTCAGCCAAGGCCGGTTCATTTACGGAGCGGGAGCACGGTCTCGCGGTTCTGCGGAACGCCGGGATTACTTCTTTGAGTTCCTGGAGGTCATGAAGCAACTTTGGACCGAAGACCACTTCTCCGGGTTCGAGGGAAAGTACTACAACTACCCGGCGTTCTACGAACCGTACCTCTCCATCCCAAAGCCCTACCAGAAGCCTTATCCCCAGATGTTGTTGCCGGTGGACAGTCAGGAGAGCTTCGTTCCCATGGGTACCATGGGCTATCGAATCGCCATCGGTGCAGGGAGCTCTACTCACAACATCAGAGGGTCCGCAGTCCTACGGGAAGACGTGAAAAGCTACCGAAAAGCCTGGATGGACGCTGGGCACGCCGGCGACCCCACTACCGTGGTCCGCATTCCTACCCTGCTTTCCGACACCAAAGCGGAAGCCGATCGCCAGACTGAGTCACTCATGCATCTCGCCAGGAAATATTTTTCCGGCAGGATAGCCATCGGAAGCACAGACGCCGGCGCCGCTAACCCCGATGCCACTGAGGAAGTGAACTTGTTTGGGACAGCGGAAGAAGTGGTCGACAAGATTGAGGGGCTCCGAGACCAATTTAGCACCGACGAGATAATGTTCGAGGTCAACTGGACGTCATCGGTCCCTCGGGACATCGTGATGAACACCATGCGGATTCTTACCGACAAGGTGATTCCCAAATTCAAGTGACGCAAGGGACTGGAACCCTTAGGCCTACTCCTCCCAGGGCATCCTGTCGTCATCGCGTGAGTTACGCCTTGGGCCATCTTGGTTCCCGCCCACCAGCGCCGGCTCGGGCCGCTCGGCGGTGCCGATGCTGCCGTCGCTGAATATCACGCCATCCTCGCAGTAGGCCTCGATGCGCCCTCCGCCGAACTGTTCCCGGTAGAGGTTGGCGTACAACCCGCCCTTGGCCAACAGTTCGTCATGAGGTCCGTGCTCGATTATCCGGCCCCGGTCCACCACGTAGATCACGTCGGCCGCGATGATGGTCGATAGACGGTGGGCGATGACCATGGTGGTGCGGCCACGCATCAGCGGTTGCAGCGCCGACTGCACGAAGCGTTCGCTGACCGTGTCCAGCGCGGAAGTGGCCTCATCCAAGATCAAGACCCTGGGCTGGTGCAGAATCACCCTGGCGATGGACAACCGCTGCCTCTCCCCACCGGACAACCGGAACCCCCGTTCTCCCACCACGGTGTCGTACCCATCGGGCATCTCCATGATTCGGTCATGGATGTTGGCTGCTTTGGCCGCCGCTATCATCTCGTCCCTGGTGGCCTCTGGCCGGGCATAGAGTAGGTTCTTCTCCATGGTGTCGTGGAACAGATAGCTATCCTGCGTTACAAATCCGATGACCGCCGCCAGGTCCGATTGCCTGATCTGCCGGACATCGGTGCCGTCGATGGACACCGAGCCTTCCGTCACGTCGTAGAGCCGGGGCACCAAGTAGGCTAGGGTGGTCTTGCCCGCGCCGCTGGGGCCCACGAAGGCGGCCAGTTGGCCGGGCGGGATGTTCAGGCTGACCCCATCCAGCGCCCACATCCGGGAATCTTCCGTCTCCATCTCGACCGCGCCGTCGCCTGTATCGTCGCCTAGATGATCGTAAGACCGGTTGTAATTGACCCGCACAGAATCGAAGGTAATCTCACCGGACACTCTTTGGAGGTCCAACGGCCTGGCATCCGGGGAGTCGACGATATCCTGTTTCAGGTCCAAGTAGCCGTAGATGCGCTCGAACAACGCCATGGAAGACTGCAATTCAACCGACACCTGAAGCAGCCGCCCCACGGGGAAGTACAGGCGGCTCTGCAGCGTGGTGAAGGCGATGATGGTCCCTGCGGTCACCATCGAAGGACCGCCGCCGGACATCAGGTAGCCGGCCAGCAGGTAGATGAACGCCGGCGAGATGGACAGGAAGGTCATCACCACGGCGAAGAACGTGTGGCCGATCATCTGCTGGCGCACCGCCAGGTCCGACAATTCCTGGTTGTGGCGGTGGAAGTTGGCCATCTCCTCGTTCTGCCGGCCGAACAATTTGGCCAGCATGATCCCCGAGACCGAAAGCGTCTCCTGGGTGATTGCCGTGACCTCGGCCATGGACCGCTGGGCCTCGGAGGTGACCGCGCGCCGCTTCTTCCCCACAAACCTGGTAAGCACAAAAAAGAAGGGCACCGTCGCCACGGCCACGATAGTCAGTTGCCAGGACAGGATCAACATGGCGACCAGGGTGCTCAGGAATATCACGGTGTTGGAGAGGGTGTCGGTGAGGGTGCTGGTCACCACCGACTGGATGCCGCCCACGTCGTTGGAGACCCGCGACTGGATCTCGCCGGTGCGGGTGCTGGTGAAGAATCCCAGGGACATGCCCTGGAGGTGGGCGTAGACGGCGTCCCGCAGGTCGCGCATGACGCTCTGGCCCACCTTGTTGGTCATGTAGGTCTGGAGCACGCCCATGAGGCCGTTGGCGATGGCGATGGAGGTCATGATGGCGGCCAACGTCCAAAGAAGGTTCATATCCGGATCGCCGGATGCCGGGAAAAGACCTGCGTCGAAGACGGTCCTGATGAGCAACGGGTTGACCACCCCGATGCTGGCGGTGACCAGTATCAGGACCGCCACCGAGATCACCTGGAAGCGGTAGGGACGGAAGAGGCGGACCGTCCGGGCCACCATGGGACTGGATGGGGGAGGAAGGCTTGTGGTGTCTCTCTTGGTTACCGGCGGTTCCGGCACTACGCGGTGCATCATGAGGTCCAGCCTGCGATATGAAGCGGCGCAGCCGCCCTAAAAAGGGATAGGCACACCGCGTATTGTTTCCAACTCTAGCCCGATCCTTAAATGGCGGCCAGGCGTCAAGCCTATCTTACCATTCGGGCGCTGGGCTTTCCCGAGAACCCTTGAGCCCCAAGTCGTAGAAGGGGCCTGACCGTAAATCCGC
>CAYMZL010000324.1:0-3452 GCA_964394825.1 uncultured Dehalococcoidia bacterium
GTCGGGCAGCTCTTTGGCAACCCGCATGGCGACAATCTCCCGGGGCAGGCGCTCCTTATCGGCTAACGATGTCATCGGTTGGACCTGTACCTCGTACCATGACCAAGAGGATTTGAAACCCCTCGCCATGCCCCCATCCTAACCTTCCCCCTTGCGAGAGGGAAGGGACTAGTCCTCTCCCCTCCAAGGGGTGAAATGTTATTCGTCAATTTCACCTAGATGCGGCACCAGATTTATTCCTGCTCATCACAAGTATGCGGAAAAGTCCGGCGGCCGGAGGACGATGCGGTCGACGAACAGGCCGGGGGTGACGATTTCTTCGGGGCCCAGTTGGCCCGGTTCCACGATCTCGTCGACCTCCACCACCGTCACCCTGGCCGTGGTGGCCATCACCGGGTTGAAGTTCCGCGAGGTGCCCTTGTAGACCACGTTGCCCAGGGTGTCGGCTTTGTGGCCCCGGATGATGCAGAAATCGGCCCGCAACCCCGTCTCCAGTATGTATTCTTTGCCATCGATGGTCCTGGTCTCTTTGCCTTCGGCCAGGAGAGTGCCGACGCCGGTGGGCGTGTAGAACGCCGCCACCCCCGCCCCCCCGCAGCGGAGGCGCTCGGCCAAGGTCCCCTGGGGCACCACCTCCAGTTCTGTCTCGCCCCGGTTGTAGGCCTCCTCGAAGGCGCTGGGCCGGGAGGCCGACGGCGACACCGGGTAGGACGCGGTGGCCTTGGCGACCTGGTTGTTCTCCACCAGGATGCTGTGGTCGATGATATTTGGCGTGCCAAAGGCGCTCACCCGGGCGACCCCGGCGGTGTTGCTGATCAGCTTCAGGCCCTTAACGCCCAGGTCCCGCAGTCCGACCATCAGGTAATGGGCCATCCCGCCGGGGCCGGCGAAGCCATCGACGTTGATGACCGAACCTTCGGCCACGTCCTTAAGGGCATCGACGGCACTGGCATAGACCTTGTTGGGCCGTGTCAGCGTTGGGATCTGGAAGGTCATCTCTTTCACGCCGGAAGAGACCGTCAGCGGCGCATCCGTGATGGCCGATATCTCTTCGGTGGTCCAACCGGGCGCGATCTCAACCAGTTCCAGGCCGGCGGAGCCGACGCTTATCACCGCCGCATCGGTGATGATTATGTCAATCTGCCCGGCTCCGTCCACCGGCAAGCTGCATCGCCGAACGATGTTGGGCCGGCCTTCGGGGCTCCGATGGGGCATGACCGCCACCACCCGCGAAGCGCCGTAGGCCAGGTCCACCGCCGCCCCTGGCGCAAACAGTTCTGGGGTGGCTGCGGTCGCCCAGTGAACGAAATCTCCGGTGACGCCGACTTGGGCCGGTTGCAAGACCGCCAGGGAGGTGTGTCCGCCCCGGAGGATGCCGGCGATGTCCACCACGCTTGCGAAGCTTCCGCCGGGCAGCAGGGCGACGGTCTCTCCCTCCGCGTCCACCACACTAGCGTCCGCTCCCGGCCCCTGAAATCCCAAAACCCCGCTGTCGGCCAGGAACCACACGCCGCCACTCGGGGGAAACTCGCCGGGCAATCGGCAGGGTATGCCCGGTCCCAGGGCAACGACGGCGCCGGGACCCAACTCCTGGGCGGCG
This sequence comes from uncultured Dehalococcoidia bacterium, assembly GCA_964394825.1. Lineage (GTDB taxonomy): Bacteria > Chloroflexota > Dehalococcoidia > Lucifugimonadales > UBA3495 > UBA9611. The sequence continues at coordinate 1,601 of CAYMZL010000324.1, forward strand.
CGGCGGGCCATGGCGGCCGGGGTTAGTGGCGTACCGGGCATCTGAGATTATCCTCCTGGGTCCGCGGGCTGGGGATCGCGGGCTGCGGCTAGCCGGCCAGGACCATGCGGTCGATAAATATGGCCTGGGTGATGACCATTTCCGGGTCGAGTCCGCCCGGCTCGTGCACTTGGTCCACCTCCACCACCGTGACTGCGGCGGCCATGGCCATGGTCGGATTCCAGTTGCGCCCGGTCCCCTGGTACACCAGATTGCCCAGGGTGTCGGCGGCCTGGGCCCGGAGCAGGGCAAAATCGGCCTTGAGCGCAACTTCGAATACGTGATCCTTGCCGTCGAACCGGCGCACCTCTTTGCCCTCGGCGAACCTGGTGCCCACGCCGGTGGGCAGGAACATACCGCCGATGCCCGCGCCGCCCGCTCTCAGCCGCTCGGCCAAGACGCCCTGGGGCACGATCTCCAGTTCCAGCTCGCCCGCCTCCCACAGGTCCTTCACGGGCCCGCCATTCTCTGGATGGAAGGGCAGGGGAGAAATCATCTTCTTGACCTGTCCACCGGCAACCAGTTCGGCGATTCCGAAGTGGCCTGGTTCCTGGGGCCAGGCCCCCTGACAGATCAGGGTCAAATCTTCAACCCCGCTCCCGGCCAACCCGCGAAGCAGTTTCTCCGGTATCCCGCATCCGGCGAACCCGGCAACCAGCACGGACGCCCCGTCGGCGATCCCCTCCAGGGCCGCTTGGGCCGAGGGGAAGACCTTGCCCTTTCCGGAGATATTTTCAGGAACTCTGGCCATGGGAAGTTTCCTGTACCGATGGGGTTGGGCGTTTTCAGCAGCAAAGCATTATAGCGGCCCACGGCTGGATATACCACGAGGAGGGCGATGGCCGCGGCTCACGAAAAAAGCCGTCCCGATGACCATCGGGACGGCTTCTGTGTGCGCCGGGTTTCGGAAGGACTTAGAAGTCCATTCCGCCAGGAGGCATGGCCGGCATGGCCGGTTTGTCCTGGGGGATCTCGCTGATCACGGACTCGGTGGTCAGCACCATGGCCGCGACGCTGGCCGCGTTCTGCAGGGCGGACCGGGTCACCTTGACCGGGTCGACGATGCCGCGCTCCATCATGGGACCATATTCGCCGACATCGGCGTCGTAGCCGTAGTCGTCGGCTTGCTGTTTGACCTGGTTGAGGACGACGGCGCCTCGAACCCGGCGTTCTCGACGATCAGTTTTAGGGGCTGCTCGAGGGCGCGGCGGATGATTTCCACTCCGACCCTCTCGTCTGCGGGGAGGTCGGCGAAATTGTCCAGGCCGCGGCTGGCGCGGACAAGGGCTACTCCGCCGCCGGGGACGATGCCTTCTTCCACCGCCGAACGGGTGGCGGAGAGGGCGTCTTCGACCCTGGCTTTGCGCTCTTTAAGCTCAACCTCGGTGGCCGCTCCGACCTTGATCACGGCTACGCCGCCGGACAGCTTGGCCATCCGCTCTTGGAGCTTCTCCCGGTCGAACTCGGAGGTGGTGTCTTCGATCTGGGTCTTGATCTGGCTGATCCGGCCCTGGATGGCGTCCTCGGAACCTTTGCCCTCGACGATGGTGGTCTCATCCTTGGTGGACGTCACGCTGCGGGCCTGACCGAAGTCATCGATGGTGGCGGTGTCCAGCTTCTGGCCGGTCTCCTCACTGATCACGGAGCCGCCGGTGAGGATGGCGATGTCTTCCAACATGGCCTTCCGCCGGTCGCCGAAACCAGGGGCCTTGATGGCCAGTACGCTGAGGGTGCCACGGAGCTTGTTGACCACCAGGGTGGCCAGGGCTTCGCCGTCCACGTCCTCGGCGATGATCACCACGTTCTTCTTGCC
>CAYMZL010000325.1:0-3447 GCA_964394825.1 uncultured Dehalococcoidia bacterium
AAAGCGCTTCAACAACAAAAGTTGAGGCGAATTTTTTTGCCCAGCGCAAACTCCACACCGTAAAATAAATGGGCCCCGGCATCTACCGGGGCCTTTTTGCGTTGTGCGGGCAATTCGTTAGTACGCTACTTTACCGCGACGATGAAGAGGCGCTTGAATGGCAACACGGTCTTGCCGTCGGCGCGGCATGGGTAGGCCTCCGCCACCTTTTCCGTATACGACTTCAGAAATTCAGACCCTTCTTCCTCGCTCAGATTGTCCAGCAGCGGGCGAAGCATGGTGCCTTTGGTCCACTCGACCACCGGGTCCTCGCCCTCCAGGATGTGCATGTAGGTGGTCTCCCACATGTCGATCGAGCTGGACAGCCGGCTTAACAGATCGTAATAAAACGAAGGTTCGGCCACCGGTTGCTCCCGTTGAAAGGGCGCCAAACGCTCCCGCCAATGTCCCTCCCGGACCGTATCGCTGATTGATGTGTGGCTGGGCGCGCTGAAATTCTCGGGCATCTGCACCGCCAAGACCCCGCCGGGCTTAACGGCTTCCATGAGCCGGGGAAACAGTTGTCCGTGGCCGTCCAGCCAATGCAGCGCCGCGTTGGAGTACACCACGTCAGCCGGGCTTTCCGGTTGCCAGTCGTTCAGGTCGGCGTGCTGCCAGTAGACCCCGGTCTCCACGTCCCTGGTCCGTTCCAGCATGCTGGCCGACGAGTCAACCCCGGTGGCTTGGGCGTTGGGCCACCGCTCTTGCAATATCCCCGTGATCGTCCCTGTGCCGCACCCCAGGTCGTACACGGTTTCGGGAGAGTCCACCTGGATGCGGGACATCAGGTCCAGGGCTGGCCTTAGCCGTTCATTGCCGTAGCGTAGGTACTGGGCGGGGTTCCAGTCGGTCACGTCGTCGCTCCTGCCGGATCATCGCTGTGAGCAACGCGGCCGCTCCCGATCTGCCGCAAATTTTGGAGTCACGGGTCGGGGAGACCAAGAAATACCCCAGGGAGTTGGTCCGTCAAAGAAGCGGGCGGCCGCTGCCGGAACAATAATAGCCTAGATCTGGGCGGCGCCGCCACGCCAATATTTCTCCGAAGGTGTTGTGCTTCTATGACAACGCTAAGGCTAGATCAGGCTGGCGCTGCCACGCCAACACTCTGCCTGAATGGCTGTTCTTCCATGGCGTCTGCCCTGCGTCGGATAGCGATGAGCAAGAGGAGGAGGCCCGGCATCTGGGCCACGTGGTAAAGGGAGTTGGGGTCGAATTCCCAACCGGCCACGGCGAACTGGACGCTCGACGCTTTCAACGCCGCGGCAAACATGCTCACCATGATGGCGGCCAAGACCAGACCCACTCCGGGCTGCTCTTTCTGCCAGGCGTGCACCCAAAGGGCAATCACCAAGGCCATGGCCAGACCCTCGGTCAGCATAAGGGTAATCACCGTGGCGTTACCCGAAACCACCAGCAAGAAGAAAACCGCCAGGCTGATGGCGCGGATCACCAAGAGTGGATGGCCGCGGCCCTTCCCGAGCACTGAGCTTACCGACGCCGCCAACAGGTACGAAATGGCTATGGCTACCAACAGGCTGATGGCCGACCAACTGATCGCCGCCAAGTTTTCATGGCCGATGATGAAACCGTGGTGAAACCCGCCCCATATTCCAGCGATGCCGATCCAGACGAAGAACCACCGCCATTGGGAGTCGGCGGTTTCTCTTGGACTCAGCCTTCCGGCGGCGATCAGCGCCAATATTCCCAACGCAAAGTCCGTAAGGGAACTGGCTGGTTCAACCAGGGTCAAGTCGCTACTCCATAATGACGCATCAGTCCGAAGCAGTCACCATTATTTTAGATGCACCAGTTCATTATGCGGTCTTTATCGGGATTTAACTACCCGGGCGCCGGCTATCCCAGTGGCGGAGGCAGGAGAATCACCGTCGCCGATTCATACGCCACCTGACGATTGCCGCCGGTTCAAAACATCCAAGGCGCTTCTGAAGTTGGCTGGAACGAACCATAGCGTGCTGGACGGGACGACTTCGGCGACATCAACGAATGCCTTCACCAGGGCCGACTGGGTCAGTCCATCATCCAACCGCTTCTTCGCCTCGTCTGTGTCAAAGGTCGAGTTAAAGACCTTGCCCACGAGTTCGTCCCCCACCTCAGAACTATAGGTCAGGTTCGCCATTCCCAGGATGACGGCCGCTGATATGACGCCCCCAGCCGCCAATCCCAGGGCCACGCCGGCAAGCTTGTCTGCCCAGCCCATGAATAGGACGTGCAATACCTTGCGGAGTATCACCGAAGCGATGGCAGCGGCGGTCAAGCAGACCGAGATGATGATGGCGTAGGAGATTATTGTCGCAACGGCGCTGTCCGAGTCGATACCGCTGAAAAATCGGCCGACGTCGTCGCTGAGCTGACCTCCAAGGATGCTGCCCACAAATATGCCAAGGGCGGTGAGACCGGCGCGGATCGCGCCTATCTTGAGACCTATGAACGCGCTCACACCGACAATGATGATGATAACCAAATCTAGCCAGTTCATCGTGACGTTCCTCCTTTGGAGCTAAGGGGACGAGGGGACATGCACCGTAAGATTCACGGCCGGCAGGGCGCCATGAGACACGGGGCGTATAACAGAGAAAGTTGGGAAAGCTGCATGCCGAGTCACTTGCTGACAGCTATTTGTTCAACATGCATCTAAATTATAGGAAAACTCGGGGCCAAACTATGATTTACGTCACAATCGGCGTATCGCCGATCGAGCGTAATTCCGCCATTTCGTCCAACTTAATCGTCCTACACGCGTTTCCATAGGGAAAACTCGTTTCGAGACGAATGACGGATTCGCGAGGCGGCGGGCGTGATCCCGGAGGTGTGATGCCGGCCAGGGCTCGTTGACCCCTTGGAGACTGGTGTGGGACAATATAAACCAGCAAGGGGACGCGCGGGTTCGACAGGGGCGTTCCGTAGCGGATTGCAAGCCGAGGATGCCATCTCCCTCGTAAATCCGGTGGCAAAAATAACTGGCGAACGTGAATTCGCTCTAGCCGCCTAAAGCGGCTACGTCTGCTCTCCGGTATTCCCGGAATCGGGGAGGCCAGGCGCCATAAATCTGGGATGCGGTCTGCCCCTACGCCGGTAAGGGCGGCCTAAGACTCACCGGCTGTCCCCACTGAGGCTCCGTCGGCGGTGCCTCCAAGGGGCGAGGATAAAACCGCCGAATAAGCTTGTAGCACATCCGACTATGGGATCTTCTGGACGGGGAGTTCGACTCTCCCCCGTCTCCACCACGAACACGGTTCAGACGCCTCAGGCTCGTTTTGGGTCTGGGGCGTCTGATTTATTAGGACCACTCCGAGAGCACATCTTCTAAAGATCAGAAGTGCCGCCCGCACGGTTTCAACCGTGGGCTAGGGTGTGCTCTCGTTTAGCGCGCGCCACACCTTTTCGGGG
>CAYMZL010000326.1:0-3421 GCA_964394825.1 uncultured Dehalococcoidia bacterium
GGCGGGGGGCGGAAGTCCCCCTCGGTCCACCTTTAGGAAGGGGGAAAGTACAAGTCCCCCTTTGCAAAGGGGGATTTAGGGGGATTTCCGCTTGCAACCTCCTTCGAGCCGGCCTAGCAGGCCCGTGCTACAATCTCACCCACCGTTCCAGGGCGCGACTTAATCGTGCCCAAAACCCCCAGATCCCGGTACATCGATCGAGGTCCACCGATGAAGCGTTTGGAAGGCAAGACAGCCCTGGTCACCGGCTCCGGCCGCAACATCGGCCGGGCCATCATCCTGAAGCTGGCCGAAGAGGGCGCCAACGTGGTCGTGAACGCCCGGAGCAACCAGGAAGAAGCGGAATCGGTGGCCTCCGAGGCCCGCGACTTGGGCGTGGAGGCCCTGCCCTTCCTGGCCGACGTTTCGGACCATCAGCAGGTGACCAGCATGTTCGCCGCCGCCGCCGAGAAGTTCGGCGGCGTGGACATCCTGGTCAGCAACGCCGCCATCCGGCCCCACAAGCCCTTCACGGAGGTCACCCTGGAAGATTGGGAATGGGTGCGGGGCGTGGTGCTGGACGGGGCGTTCCACGTCGCCCACGCGGCCATCCCAAATATGGAGCAGAACGGTTATGGCAGGGTGGTGTTTTTCACGGGTGACGGCGCGTTCAAGGGCACGGCCCAACGCGCTCACGTGTCGGCCGCCAAGATGGGAATCATCGGTCTGGCCAGGGGGCTGGCCTCGGAGTTCGCGCCCAAGAACATCAGGGTGAACGTCATCTCTCCGGGCCGCATCGACACCAGTCGAGACCTGGCTTGGTATCCCCAGGGCGGGATGCGCGATACGGCCGACATACCGGTGGGCCGCCTGGGCACGGTGGACGATATAGCGTCGGCCTGCCTGTTCCTGGTCACCGACGAGTGCGGCTTCATGACCGGCCAGACGCTGCACATAAACGGGGGGACCGACTTCTTCTAGACCCTAGCTCCTGAACCGGAACTCTTTCAGGTCGGTGGGGATGATGAGCTTGGCCTCGGTCAGGTCTTGAATCTCTTTGGGAGTCCAGCCGGGGGCGTATTCAAGCAGTTTGAATCCCTGGGGCGTGATCTCAAACAGGCCCAGGTCGGTGGCCAGCATCTTCACCACGCCGGGGGCGGTGATCGGCAGGGTGCACTTTTTCAGCAGCTTGGACCCTCCGTCTCGAGTGTTGTGCTCCATGGCGATGAACACCCGTTTGGCGCCGGCCGCCAGGTCCATGGCCCCGCCGATGCCGCCGCCCTTGCGGCTGGGGATACGCCAGTTGGCGAAGTCGCCGTTCTCCGCGACCTCATAGGCCCCCATCACGGTGACGTCGATCATGCCGCCGCGGATCATCATGAAAGAGTCCGCGTGGTTTACACAGGCCATGCCGGGCAGGGGGGTAACCTTCTGCCCCCCGGCGTTCACCAGGTGGCGGTCCTCCTCGCCCTCCTTGGCCAAGGGGCCGTAGCCGACCACCCCGTTCTCCGCGTGGTTGATGATTTCCCTCCCCGGGTCCGAGTAGTTCGAGCACAGGGTGGGCATGCCGACGCCCAGGTTCACGATCCAGCCGTCTTGAAATTCCATGGCCAGCCGGTCGCACATCGCCTGTCTTTCCAGTTTCACCTTTTCGGCCATTGCAAATCTCCGTGTTAGAGCTGTCAGCCCCGATTTTATCGGGGCTGATTGCTTGTTAGTCCCAGATGCCGTCTTCAGGGATACGGACCAGCCGGTCAACGTAGATGCCCGGCACGTGGATGGCGTCGGGATCCAAGTCACCGGCTTCGACGATGTCGTTCTCCACTTCAACTATGGTTATGGTGGCCGCCATGGCCATCAGCGGGTTGAAGTTTCGCTGGGTCAGGCGGAACACCAGATTACCCAAGGTATCGGCCTTCCAGGCCCGGATCAGTCCGTAGTCTCCGGGCAGGGGATACTCCAGTACGTGCATGCGCCCGTTGATCTCGCGGTGCTCCTTGCCCTCGGCCAACTCGGTTCCAACGGACGTCGGTGTGTAGAAACCGCCGATGCCGGCGGCGGCGACGCGGAGCCGCTCGGCCAGGGTGCCCTGGGGCACCAACTCGGCGTCGATCTCGTCGTTGTTGTACATGCGGGTGAAGGGCGTTACCTGGGACGGGTGCGTCGAGGCCGTGAAGGCGCAGATCATCTTCTTGATCTGGCCGGCCTCGACCAGCGTGCCGATGTCCACCAGTTCGTCCACCGTTCCGGCGTTGTTGGACACCGCGGTCAGTCCCTTGGCGCCTTGGCGGTTGAGCGCCGCCAGCAGGTTCCTGGGCACGCCCACGCCCCCGAACCCGGGGCTGAATATCGTGACGCCGTCGGGGATGTCCGCCACGGCGTCATCCATGCTTTCGTAGACCTTGTTCTTCATGAATAACCTTGTATCGGGTAGGTTCTTGTCTTGGGCATCCGCTGCCAACGGACGGCAAGGCCCTGGGGTTGGCGCGTTAAATACTACCGCAGACTGGTTCCCCACGCCATAGCCGCGCCTCGCTCCATCCCAATTTCAGTCCCACTTGACTCTCGACTTGACAGACGGGTGGAATATACCAAGAATTCATGTATCTTAACCCCGGACACTATTAAAGTTGACACAATCAAGGCTGGAGGTACGCCATGGCAGTCTCAGACCACCGGACTTACGTTTATATCGGCCTGGCCGGAGAAGGCGAATACATCGGGGAAGGCGGCTTGGTCCGGCGCGCCGACGGGGAAGAACAGTGGACGGACATCTCCAAGGGCCTGCCGGCCAACCCTCAGGTCCGGGCCCTGGCCATCCGGCCCGACGACCCCAAGGTGGTCTACGCCGGCACCCACCAGGGGGTCTACCGCTCCGACGACCGGGGAGAGCACTGGGAATCATTGAATGACGCCGGGGAAGAACCCGGCCCTGGGAAAGAGACCTGGTCGCTGGCCATCCATCCCGGCAACCCCGACGTGATCTTCGCCGGTTACGACCCCTGCTCCATCTCCCGCTCTCAGGACGGCGGGGCCACCTGGGAAAAGATGGACACCAGCCAGGTGGTCTATCCCCACATCACGACCTATATGCCGCCCACCGGCAAGCGGGTCATCGGCATGGCCTTCGACCCCTCCGACACCAAAGACATGTACGCCGCCATCGAGGTCGGCGGTCTGCTGGCCAGCCGTGACGGCGGCGAAAGCTGGGTCTCGGTGATCGACGGCCCGTATCTCCGCAACAACACCCTGGACCTCCACCAGGTTGAGGTCAGCGCCGCCGCTCCGGGCACGGTCCACATCGCCACCCAGACCGCCATGTTCCGCAGCCGGGACCGGGGCGCACGCTGGGAGCATGTGCAGGTGGAGGAGATGTTCCCCGGCGGTTCCTATTGCCGCGACCTGCTGGTGGCCCCCGACGACCCCAAGACCATCTACCTGG
>CAYMZL010000327.1:0-3420 GCA_964394825.1 uncultured Dehalococcoidia bacterium
CACGCTCTGTTTTTCGCTGAGCACGTTCATCGGAGTTGTTATAGCCTAAAGCACTCCCTCCGCCTCCAATTGGGCCACTTCCTCCGGCGTCATTCCGCCCAGGGAGCAGAGTATCTCCAAGTTGTGTTCACCCAGTAGCGGGGCTGTCTCTTTTGGCGAATCGACGCAGGCCGTTAGGCGGGCTGGGGTCTTCACTCCCCGGAAAGTTCCACCCAGGGTGTCTCCGGTGTCAACGTACATCCGGCGGCCCTCCAACTGGGGGCACTGGGCCAGGTCGGCCATGGTCTGGGTGACTCCCATGGAGAAACCGATCTCCGTTAAGGTCGCCGCCACCTGAAATTTGGGCACCTGGGTCGACCACCCTTCGATGGCCGGGATGATGTGGTCTTGGTAGAACTGGCCGTCCATGCCGGGTCCGGCCAGATACCGGGGGTCGCCGTCCAGCAGGTCCTCCCGGCCCACCACCTTCCACAGCTTCCGCAGTCGTTCTTCAGTCCGCGCTCCGGCCATGACCACGTAGCCGTCCTTGGCGCGGAAGGTGATGCCGGCGGTGGCCAGCCGCTCCCGGGACCGGCCCGGGTTGGCGCCGGTGGCCTGGAAAGAGTTCATGTTGCTTTCTATGTGAGAGACCATGCATTCGTACATGGCCATATCCACATACTGGCCCCGCCCGGTCTTACGCCTGGTCTCCAGGGCCAGGACGATTCCCAGGGCCGTCCAGACGCCGGGGATGGAATCGCCGATGTTGTCGCCCACGCTCTGGGGCGGCCCATCGGGGTCGCCGGTGATCTCCATCCACCCGGACATGGCCTGGATGCTCAGGTTGTTGGCGGGCCAGTTGGAGTAGGGGCCGCTGAGACCTTCGCTGTCGCCATAGCCGGTGATGCTGGCGTAAACCAGGCCGGGATTGATCTCACTCAGGCGGTCGTAACCCAGTCCCAGGCGGCGGAAGGCCCCGGAGCCCCAGTTGTCCACCAGCACGTCGGAATGGCGGACCAGTTCCTCGAAGGCGGTCTTACATCTGGGGTTGCGTAAGTCCATGGAGACGCTCTTCTTGTTGCGGTTCACGCCCAGGAACCGGGAGCTCACCTCCCGGCCGTCCCCGGCTTTGATGAAAGGGCCGCGGCCCCGGGCCAGGTCTCCGGCGCCGGGACGTTCGATCTTGATCACCTCCGCTCCCATATCGGCCAGGACCATGGAACAGAATGGTCCGGCCACGATATGGGTGGCGTCCAATACTCTGATACCCTCCAGGGGCAGGGGCAGCTTCCCGCTTGCTTCGGTCATTCAAATACCTCGTCCATCCTTCCCAGCCACCAGTGTGTTGCCCGGAAGGATATGTGCCAGCATTTTACACGTTGCCCGCGGTAACACCGGCTTTGACATTCCGATGACTGCCCGTTAGCATTGCGCCGCCGCCGGAGACGCGCGGAAATACATTCCATTCAATCGGGCTTGCCTCAAAACTGTCATCCTGACCCAGACGCCAATCGGGGGAAGAATCCCGTTGCTACAAGCCCTACGCCGATCAGTAACAAAGAGACCCCTCGCTACGCTCGGGGTGACAAGGGGAGGCGTTCATAGAGCAGTGCGACCGGCCACTATTGAGACTTTTGAGGAAAGGCCCATTTAATGCTTTCAGGGGGAGTCCGATTTGAAAGTCAAAGGCGTATCTCACATAGCAGTCTGCGTGGCCGACCTGGAGAAGTCCCTGGAGTTCTACCGGGACATCTTGGGTCTAACCGTGAAGATGCACACCACCCAGGAGATGGCGCGGCGGCCGGGCGCGGAGTCGGCGGAGATGTACGAAAGTCCCAGAAAGGCCCGGACCGTGGCCAACGTCTGGTTCGATGACCCCGGCTCTCCCCAGCCCTTCCTGGTGCTGACCTCCCATCCGGGTGACCGGGTGGGCGGCGAGCCCATCAAGTTGGACCAAAAGGGTATCAGCCATATCTCATTTGAGGTCGAGGACGTGAAAGCCTACGCCCAGGAACTGATCGCCAAGGGCGTGCCCCTGGCGGGGACCATGGAGGACTTCACCGATGGGTCGGGCAACGTCCGGACCATCTTCGTCTACGACCCCGATGGGATACTGGTCCAGTTCGACCAAGGCCCTCCGGCCAACTGATCCGGGTGTCTTTCCAGAAGGAGAATCAGACCCCAAATGCTGACCGTATTTGGCTCCATCGCCGTGAGCATCATGTTCCTCTCCTACTGGACCGAAGAACGCTCCAAATGGTTGGTGCTGGTTTTCGCCTTGGGATCGGCGCTGACCTCGCTCTACAGCGGGCTGGCGGAGGTCTACCCCATCACCGTGATCGAGGCGTTATGGGCATTGGTGGCCGTCCGCCGTTTTGCCCAAAGACACCGGCGGGAGAAAGAAAAAGCCGGCGCGTGATGTGCGCCGGCTTTGACGTCAGCCCAAACTGGTGACGCAGGTCACCTAAGTTCTTCCACCGACTCCCGCACAGTGAAAGTCACTTCCCGCCCGGCGATCACACACTGGCAACACGTCGACCGCGCCATTGCATCGCCGTTCGCCATCTGGAACAACGCGCTTAGGGCGGTAGACCCGGGACGGCAAATTGGCCGGGATAGACTCCCATTCGGGCCGATCTGCCAGGTGTCGCCGGGCATCAACCCCAGGGGACACGGACCGAACACTTTGGTGACCGTTGCCGTGACCGCCGTCCTAGGCCCATCGGCCAGGGCTTCGACCATCTCCACGTTCTCCGGCTCCAGGGTGGCGATCAGGTCGACGGATTCACACATGGGGCCTTCCTTGGCAGCTTTATCTGGGGCTGGTGTTTGCCGTGTTACGACTGTACCCGCGAACAAGACGGCGGTGGCGAAGGCAATCACTATCAGGGCCGGCATGACAGGGGTGGACAAGATCACCACCGCCACAGCCCCCAAAATGACAATCACCGGCGCAATGATAATCAGCGCCATTCCCGTTAACCACTCTTTGCCGCCGGTATTTTCTGCTTGCATCGCCGGCCTCCCTTGTCGCTCAGGCCGCCAAGCCTCAGATATATATTCCGTCATTTCCGAATCGAGTCCTAGGGCCGATCGGGCCCATTTCATTGGCCACATGGCCGCGGTCACTAAAAACGCGACGGCCCTGTGGTTGCCGCTTCGGTGTTATACGGCGCGGTGGTCCGGATCGCCAATCGCACCAATCTCGCGAAATGAGACACGGGAAGACATCGCGGGCGGAAGATAGGGACATACCTGGGGGAAACGGGAGCGCGGGTAACGGGCGCGGACCAAGACCAGTATCCAGATCCTTGGGGCGAGGGAAGTTTGCAGATGTGGGGCCTGCAAAATCTCCTCAAGGAGCAGGCAACGGTTGTCCACCGCAGCCTGTGACCTGGTGGTTAATCCGGCAGGTCATACCCGTCCATGAACCGGTCCACC
>CAYMZL010000328.1:0-3410 GCA_964394825.1 uncultured Dehalococcoidia bacterium
TGCCGCCCACATCGTCTCGCAGTTTGAATCTCACCACGGCCACGGCCCCGCTGCCGTTCATGCCTTGGACATCGACGATACCGGTCCAGAGCCGGCCCGGTCCCGGAGAACTGAAGTCGATCAACGCATTGCCCGCCAATACCCCTCGTTCCACCTGGGCGAATTCCAGCTTGGCCGGGTCATAAACCAGGACAAACTCCAAACTACCCACGTTATTAGCCTGGGTTGCCAGGATCGGCACCGAGATAAACTTGGGCGCCGGGACCACGGTGGGCTCGAGAGTCGGCGTCGGCGCCGGTGTCGGAGTGCGGGCCGCAGCCAGAGTGGCGGCAGCGGCCGGAGTGGGGGTTGGAGAAGCTGTTACCGCGGGCGGAATTACGTCCGCTTCGCCACCGCCGCCCAGGACTCCGACTCCGAACAGGATGCCCACCAGGACGCCCACGATGACTACCGAACCCACCAGCCAGCGCCAACTGGCGGCTATTCCGATGAACGCGACTTCCAACAACCAGCGCATTATTTGCTCCCCTAACTCGGCCGGGCCAGGTTCAGAATGATTCGTGCGTCGTCGATAGTTATCTTGCCGTCGCCGTTTACGTCCAGCGAAAGGTCCGGCGTCAAGAGGTTGGACGCCATCTTGAGGGCCAGCAGGGCGTCGAACGCCGTAACCAAGCTATCGCCGTCGCCGTCACCCCGGACTTTGGGGCCCACTTTGAAGTCGGCGCCCACCAAATCCACCGTCAATGGGCCGTCGGCGGAGTGGTTCACCAAGGCGTCAGACAGCGTGAGCGGACTCACGGATCCTTCGGCGCCGATGACCTGGAACTGCACCACCGCCGCGGTCCCACCGGGGCCTCGGCCCTTGGTCACGGCGAATCCGAACCGAACCTGACCCAGAGTATTGGTGTCGTATCTGAAGGAGTCCGCCGTCAGCCTCGACCCTCGCTCCACTGAGATCACCCGCAGGGCGTTGGGATCGTAGTTCAAGGTGAATCCCAGGCTGGTGATGCCATCGGCCCGATTCAATCTCACGGGCACGCGGACGATGCTGCCCGTGGACGAAACCCGGGACTCAAGTATCATGGCCGTCCCGTCGGGCACGAAAACCCGGGGCGGCGGTTGGACGGTGGGGTCCAGGGCCGGCTCGGTGACCTTGGGCGTGGTGGGACGGGCGTCGCTCTGCCGGTCGACTGTGATGTGATAGGTGCCGATCGGGTTGCCCACCCGTCCCGATGCGGAGACGGCCAGGGTGTACCAACCGGCTTCCGGAGCTACCCATTCCAGGGATTTTTCCAGTCCGAAATTGGAGGTTGAGAACCCGGCCGGCTGGTATTCCACCGAGAACCGCACGGCTTCGGCGGTCCCCAGATTCACGACGACCGTGTAGGTGATTCCCTTCTCCGCCGGGAACCGGAAATAATCGTAGTCGCCGGACGGGCTGATGGCGCCGGCGATGGCGTTGCCAAATCCGATGCGGGTGCCGTTGGCGGCGGTATCGCTGTGCCGGTCCTGCAGGGTTGTGTCAGGCGTGACCTTCAGCGAGTAGGTGCCAACGGCCTCCGCCGCTTTGGGCGACGCCGAAATCTTGACGTAATAGGTCGCCGATTCAGGGGCGGTCCAAAGGACGGTGTTGCTTTCCCCGAAGTTGCGCGTTCCGGTTTCCGGACTGCCGCCCAGGCTGTTGACTTCCAAGGAGACTGCCGTCGCCGACCCGTAGGTCAGGTCCAGTAGGTATTCCACGCCGCGGTCGGCCGGGAAAGAGAAGTAGTCCAGGTCAGACTTGGGACTGATGGCCCCTTGGTAAACCGTGCCAAAGCTGATTGGGGTGCCGGTCAGGGCCGTGTCCAGGTGCCGGTCTTCCAGACTGGTGTTAGCCTCCACGGTGAGGGAATAGGTGCCGATGCCCTGCGTGGCCTGCGGTGAATGGGACACCACGACGTAGAAGGTGCCAGTGCTGGCCGCGGTCCATCCCAGGCCGGCGCCCAGACCGTTGGTGCTGCTCAGTGTGTCTCCGGTGGCATTCTCGATGGAGACGACTGCGCCGTTCGCGGTGATCAGGTCCAGCGCCATCGAATAATTGACGCCCCGTTCTGCCAGGAAGGAGAAATAGTCCCGGTCGGTCTCCGGGCTTATCGCGCCCGGGTGGGCATTGCCGAAGCTGAGCACGGTGGCGGCGGATGGTAGTTCACCATGATGGTCTTGCAGGGTGGTGTCGCTGCTCAGGTTCAGCGAGTAGGTGCCGATGACGTTGGGCGCTTGAGGCGAGGCGGAAACCACCGCCAGGTAGGTCCCATCGGCCGGGGCCAGCCACGAGAGAAGGGTTCCCACGCCCCCGTTGGAAGCCAGGCTGGTCCCATTGCTGTCGATCACCGTAAGCTCAACGCCGTCGGCGCTGCCCAATGAGATGTCCAGCATGTATCTGGCGCCTCGGAGTGCCGGGAAGGAGAAGTAGTCTAGGTCGTCCGCGGGGCTGATCGACCCCTGATGGGCGTTGCCAAAACTGATCACGGTTGCGCCGGCGATCGATTGGGCGTGCCGGTCGAGAAGGGCCGTTTCGGCGTTCAGTTTGAGGGCGTAGGTGCCGTTGGAGTAGCGCACCCGGCTGGTGCCGGACACCGCGATATAGTACGTGCCGTTGCTGGGGGATATCCAACTGAGCGTGCTGCCGATGCCGTCGCTGGTCTTTTCCATGCCGGCGAAGGCGGTGTAGATGGCTATTTCCACGCCTTCGGAGGTGCCCAGATCGACTTCCACGTTGTATCGGACACCGCGTTGGGCCTGGAAGGAGAAAAAGTCGTAGTCGTCTCCGCCGTCAACGGTGTTGGTCAGATTGGGCTGGTTGCTCCAGGGACTGATGGCTCCCTGATACACGTTTCCGGGAGAGATCTGGGTGGCGCCGTTGCGCTCTTCGGAATGGCGGTCCAAGAAGCGGGTGTCTTCGAATCCGCTGAGGGTGTAATTACCCAGATAGAATGAACCGTCGAAGTTATTGAGGGTGCCAGACACTTCCACGTAATAAGTGTCTGTGGTTCGGGCGGTCCAGGTAACGGTTTTCTGGCCGCCGGTTACGGTGAGTTCCTGGTCGGGAGAATTGGAGTTGCCGCGCGCCAGAGAGTTGACTATGGCGATGTTGGCGTCCACAACCGTGATCTCGTCCAGCACGAAGGTGTATATGACGCCTCTGAGGGCCTGGAAGGAGAAATAATCGACGTCGAAGAGGACGTCGGAGGTGTCGATGACGCCGGAAATGGCCCCTGAACCGATGGTCAGGTGGGTAGAAGTAAATCGGTAGTCGCCGTGGTCGTCTTCCGCATAGGTGGGATATTGATTGGAGAAGAAAGCCACCGCAACCAACGCCAGAAACACCAGCGTTATTGTCAGCAGCGATGTCGATTTCCGCATACCCGTCC
>CAYMZL010000329.1:0-3403 GCA_964394825.1 uncultured Dehalococcoidia bacterium
AGGTGAAAGAGCCGGGCCGGCCTCCCAAATTGTGGGTCAGCCCTAAGGAGGGGTCCTTTAGCTGGCGTTCTCCGGCCTTGCCCTGGAGCTGCTTGTAGACCTCGTAGATCATGCGGATGCCGCTGGCCCCGATGGGGTGGCCGAAGCACTTCAGCCCGCCGTCGGTGTTCACCGGCAGGTCGCCTTCGAGACTGAACGTCCCCGCCGCCACATCCTCGCTGCCGCGGCCCCGGGGACTGAATCCCAAGTCCTCGTAGATGATCAGCTCGGTGATGGTGAAGCAGTCGTGGACCATGGCCAGGTCGAGCTCCTTGCGTGGGTTGGAGATTCCCGCCTCCTGGTAGGCGGCCTCGCTGGCCCGCACCGACTCGGGGAAGTGGGTGAAGTCCCAGTCGTTGCGCAGGACGCCGTAGGCGCCCACTGAGAGACCGATGCCCTTGACCAAGATGTAGTCGTCCCTAAAGGACTTGGCGATCTCCGGCGTGGTGATGATTGCCGCCGCCGCGCCGTCGGAGACACCGCAGCAGTCGAAGAGTCCCAGGGGCCAGGCCACCATCGGCGCGTTGGCCACCTGTTCGGCGCTAACCTCCCGCTGGAAGTGGGCCTTGGGGCTCATGGTCCCGTTGTGATGGTTCTTGGACGCTATCTGGGCCAGGGTCATCTTCCCTTCTTCATAGGGAATCTCGTATTGATGGAAATAGCGGGTGGCGGCCAGGGCGAACTGGGAGGGCGGCGGCACCGGCGGGTTGACGTCCGAGCCGGCCGGTTCGGCCACGGCCAGACCGGAAAAGCCCGAGTCCTTGAGCTTTTCCACGCCCACGGCCAGCACGATGTCATAGATGCCGGCGGCCACCGCGTAGCAGGCGTTGCGGAAGGCGTCGGTGGCGGTGGCGCAGGCGTTCTCGACCCGGGTGATGGGTATATAGTCCAGTTTGAGTGCCGCGGCCAGGGGTTGGCCGGTCCGGAACGAGGCCACGGTGCCCAGCCAGGCGGCCTGGATGTCCTTTCCCTCGATTCCCGCGTCCTCGAAGGCCTCGTAAGCCGCTTCGACGAGCAGGTCGGCGGCGCTGGAGTCCCAACGCTCCCCGAACTTGCTGCAGCCCATGCCAATCACGGCGACTCTGTCCTTGATACCGCTCATGATGTTCTCCTATTTCCCACTACCCGGCAACAATTATACTGCCCGGCCCCTAGGCGGCCCGCCGGCGGGGCACCGCTTTCCAATAGTAATTGTGTATTCCGTTCACCACCCGGAGCTTTCGGAAGCTCATCTCCACCTGAAGCCCGATCTGAACTTCCGAGGTCTCCCGGTCGGTCATCATGCAGAGAACCCGGCCTCCCGGCTCAAAATCCACCACCACGATTGCCAGGGGCGTGTCCACCGTGCCGGCCAGATAGTCCAGCGAGTAGGTGAACACCGTGCCCGGTTGGTCGCTGAGCCTGATCGGGGTCGAGTCGTCCCTGGCCTGACACTCGACGCAGACCCTTTGGGGCGGGTATTGCACGTAACCGCACTGGTTACAGGTAGCGCCGTGGAACCGGATATTCTGTTCGCTCTCCCGCCACAATGCCGTGACCGAAGGCGACTGAGGTTGGGGGCGTCGCGACGAGGAATCGGTGAGCCAGACGTCCCGCCACTTGGCGTAGGTCTCGTAGCTGTCCAGGACCTGACCCGAGTCCAAATACCCTGACACACCCAAACACGGTCCGCCGTCTCGTATCCCATCGCGTATATTGGATGTGGTGCGGAAGCCCAGCACATCGCTGCCGTCGCCGTACGACACCGTGAGCAGCAACTGGTCCGGCGACCCGTCTTCCAGGGCGGCCGCCAACAGCATCAAGGGGAAGGCAGCGCCGGTGTTGCCCAGCCGGCCGAACAACGGGTCCTGCACCTGCTCCGGCTGGAACCCCAGATGCCGCGCCAGTTGACTGTGGCGGCGGGCGTCCGGTGAGTAGAGGGCCAGCTTGCCGACTTCCTTCACCGACACCCCCTCTTTCTCCATGAAGCCCGAGACCGCCTCGCCCAGTATCCGTTCCAACCCCTCTTCCATGGCGAAGCGGTCTTCCCAGGAGCGGACGAACTGGTCGCCGGCGCTGCGCCAGGTGTCCATCATGTTCTCGGTGATGGTGTAGGAGCCGGCCTGCTCGGCGATGACATCCTCATCGGAGACGATGAAGGCCGCCGCCCCGTCTCCGGAATTGCGCTCGGCCTCGCCCTTGGGAGCGCCTTGGCGGTTGTCGCTGGCAATCACCAGCACCTGCTTGGCCGACCCGGCGGCAACCGAGTCCAGGGCCGACTTCAAGGCGGTGGTCCCGGCCCGGAGCACGTCGGTTATGTCGGCGGTGAAGATGTCCCGGCGCAGGTCCAGGGCGGTGGCGATTATCGAAGCGCACTGCTTCTCGGCGTAGGGAGGAGTGGTGGTGGCGAACAGTAGACCGTCGATGGCCTGACGGTCCCGGCCATTCAGACAGTCGATGCCTGCAGCCACCGCCATGGTGACGCTGTCTTCGTCGAAGTTGGCCACGGAGCGCTGGCCGGCCGATTCCCAGCCATCAGTTTCCGCGCCCAATCGGTACCTGGGGACGTAGGCCCCAAAGGCTGATATTCCTGCCAAAACCACCTTCCTGCTAGAAGTCGTTTCAAAAAGCGGCTCGAAAAGCTCACCATGAGCGGGCAAACACCCGATATGCGCTCGTCCTGAGCTTGTCGAAGGGCCGCACCATCGATCGGATACCTGGTGGCGTTGCAGCCAGATTCCTGATTCGGAGGTCGGAACGCGCTGGCAGCGCCGCCATGCTAGCAGCTTGCCGAAATCAGTGTCAACGCGCCTGCCGAGGCTGGCCGTAGAACCTGGAAAGACCCGGCGTCCGGAGACTGTGCCAATCACACCCTATGTTACAATCGATATCTGCAATGTGAACGCCATGGAGCCTGAATAGTCCCTGTCCGGAGGACGGCGGCTCCGCACCACGGCAGGAGTCAACACCAGTGATCAGGACCCGTTTTGCCTTCGGTTTTCTGTTTATCACAACCGTATCGCTCGTGATAGCGGTGGCCGCTGCCTGTTCCGGTAGTGGCGGGGGTGATGACAACGCCAGCATCGAGGGCCTCCCACCCGAGTTCCAGCGCCTGAGCGAAGTGTGGGAACTGTTGAACCGGGAACACATCGACCAGGATAATCTGGACCCGCAGGCCATCAGCGACGGCGCGATCCGCGGCATGTTGAGGGCCCTGGACGATCCGTGGGCCTCATTTTTGGACAAGGAACAATTCTCCCTTGAAAGTCAAGATATCCGTGGGTTCTTCAGCGGCATCGGCGCTGAGGTCGGCATGCGCGACGGAGTGATTACCATCATGTCCCCCATGCCCGATACCCCTGCCGAAGCGGCGGGGGTCAGGCCC
>CAYMZL010000330.1:0-3393 GCA_964394825.1 uncultured Dehalococcoidia bacterium
AAAACATTTGACCTTGGACAAACAACTCCCCGGACCGGACCATATCGCATCTCTTGAACCGCGCGAGTTCCAATCATTGGTAGAAGAAATCCGGTCCGTGGAGTCATCGTTGGGCCACGGCCGAAAAGAGCCGGTCCCAAGCGAAGCGAGCACAGCCGCAGCCGCCCGAAAAAGTTTGGTCGCTGCTACCGACATACCAGCGGGCACCCTTCTCACTGAAGAACTGATTATCGCAAAACGCCCTGGAACCGGCCTGTCCCCGGCGTTGCTCGGTCAGGTCCTAGAACGCAAGGTGCGATGTTCCATTCCAGAAGGTTCACTGATCACCATGGAGATGCTTGAGTGAGGACCATAAGCGTGGTGACCGTCGGCCGTTCTGACTACGGGATCTACCTGCCCGTCCTGCGGAAGATTCAAGGTGATCCAGATGTGGAATTGCGATTGATTGTAGCGGGAATGCACCTCGATCAACGATTCGGCATGACCGTTGATTCGATCGAGGCGGACGGGTTTGAGATTTCAGGCCGCGTCGATATGCAGCAGCCGTCGGATTCACCCCAAGATGTAGCCAGTGCCATGGGAGCAGGCACCGTGGGATTTGCCCGAGTGTTCAGCCGCTCTCGGCCGGATATCCTGGTGGTTTTGGGTGACCGGTTTGAGATGCATTCCGCCGCTGTCGCAGCAACACCGTTCAACATCCCCGTTGCCCACATCCACGGGGGCGAAGTCACCGAGGGCGCGATAGACGAATTATACCGGCACTCGATGACCAAGTTAAGCCACCTCCATTTCGTGGCCACCGAGGAATTCGGAAACAGGGTCTTACAGATGGGGGAAGAGCCATGGCGGGTCGTTATCTCGGGAGCTCCCAGCCTGGATAACCTGAAATCTATCGATATCATGGACCGCCGGGAATTGGCGCAGACTTTCGGGATCGACTGCGACTCAGATCCGTTATTGGTGACCTTTCACCCAGTTACCCTGGAACAAGACCAAACGGAATGGCAGTTTAGCGAGCTACTTCAGGCGCTAGATGAATGTGGGCAGCCCACGGTGTTCACGATGCCAAACGCCGACACCAATGGGCGGATGATTGCCACGATGATTTCGGATTTCGTGGACTCCCGCCCAAAGGCAAAGTTTGTAACTTCCTTTGGGACCCGGGGTTATCTTGGCCTGATGGCCCAGGCCCTCGCCATGGTTGGAAATTCTTCCAGCGGCATCATAGAAGCATCATCATTTGAGCTCCCTGTGGTGAATATAGGCACTCGGCAGTCTGGGAGGCTCCGGTCTCCCAACGTGATAGACGTGGCCTACACCAAAGAAGACATTTCCAACGGCATCCGATCGGCCGTGGACCCTTCGTTCAAACGAAGCCTGATTGGAATGGTCAATCCGTATGGGTCGGGAAACGCCGCGGATAAGATAGTCGCAGTTCTCAAGGAGACCGAGTTGGGAGACCGGCTATTGCGAAAGCGCTTTTGTTGGATTCCAAGTTGATCATTGGCCAAGGACTGAGGTCGAGTAGAATATTTTCACAACTATGTATACAGAAGCCAACTCCATTGGTATGAGATTGAAGATTCTCCCCACAAAAACCGGGTTTGCCAGTTCGTCTACGCTGTGGGCCTCCATGAGATGGGGGGCGTCATGCGCGTAACCGTGATTGGATTGGGTTACGTTGGCCTGACCGCCGCTGCTGTCACGGCCCATCTGGGACACCACGTTCTGGGAGTCGAGATCGATCCCGCAAGACTGAAGAACCTGCGGGCCGGCAAGATTGGAATATTCGAACCGCGCCTGGAAGAATTACTCGCTGAGGGGTTGGACAACCAGCGCATCAAACTAGCTCACGTAGAAGATGCGGTTGCGGAAGAAAGAGACGTGATTATGGTTGCAGTGGGGACACCTTCCATGTCCGACGGTTCCGCGGACACGTCCCAGATCATGGCGGCTGTCCATTGGGCCCTTGACCACACGGTAGGCCCGAGCGTGGTGGTGATGAAGAGCAGCGTCCCGCCGGGCACCGGCGTCCTTATTTGCGACGAGTTACTAGTGGGCACTGGGCTTCAATACGCATCCAATCCCGAATTTCTGAGGCAGGGGTCCGCCGTTGAAGACTGGCTCAACCCAGCCCGAATCGTGATTGGCGGTCAGACACCGGAAGCTGTGCAGACAGTGGAAGCCCTCTACTCCACCATCGAAGCGCCGGTGGTCAGGACCGACCCCACAACCGCCGAGATGATCAAATACGCCTCCAACGCCCTGTTGGTGACCAAGATCTCGTTCATCAACGAGATCGCGATGCTTTCCGAAAAGGTCGGTTCAAACATCGACGACATCGCCTTCGGATTGTCACTCGACCCTCGGATCGGCCCGTCTTCCCTAGGCGCCGGGATCGGCTGGGGTGGTTCCTGTTTCCCCAAGGACGCCAAGGCCCTTGAATATGTAGCCGCCGCGAACGGCAACAATTTCGACCTGCTAACCGCCGTGATCTCGGTTAATGACCGTCAAAAAACGCTGCCCGTTAAAGCCCTTGGCGAAGTGTTCGGGAGCCTACGGGACCTTCCGGTGGCGGTTTTGGGCCTGACCTTCAAGCCTGGAACCGATGACCTGAGAGACGCTCCGGCCATCTCTCTGATTCAAGCACTTCACGGAGAGGGTGCAAAGATTCGCGCCTTCGACCCGGAGGGAAGCGAACGGGCGCGGGCGGTACTCCCAGAGGATATCGATCTGAAAGACAATCCCATGGACGCTCTTCGGGGGGCCAAGGCAGCGGTGATCGCGACCGAATGGCCTGAGATCGTCGGGATTCCATGGGAAGAAGCGGCTTCATTGATGGACCATCCGAGGTTCATATTTGACGGCCGAAATGCATTGGATATGGCCCGCATGATAGACCTGGGCTTCGAGTACCGGGGTGTGGGAAGGAGAGTAGTGCCAGGAATCCCTCGGAATGGGTCCCTTTGATAGCGCGGTGCCGGGACCGTGAATTCAGCAGCGCATCTTTTGGACCGATGGCGACTCCAGGTACTTCTCGTTGAAGGGACTTCTCTTCGCCGTCGCCGGAACCATGACCGGCGCCGTCGGTGTTTTATTGATAATGGCCACCTGGGGCGATTGCGCCGCTTGGTTGACCGACTTCTTGGATGACAATGTCACTTCTATCCTTCGCCCAACTGCCGAGAAGTTCGGGATGAGCACCGGCGATCTGTTCAGTTCACCCAACGGCGCTTGCAGGAAATGGTGGGCAGATCTGACTTGGGTGATTGGCGCAGTATTTGTTATGATTGGAACCGTGATACTAATTTCCGGCAGCGCGAAAACAATAAAAACGTTCCGGCAATCATCGGAAAGACTCTGATAATAAGCATGAGTTCCGATTATTTAACC
>CAYMZL010000331.1:0-3388 GCA_964394825.1 uncultured Dehalococcoidia bacterium
AAGCCGCCAAGGCCTACGCCACCCTGGGCGAGATGATGGACGTCTTCCGGGAGGTGTTCGGCGAGTACCACCCGTCCTGGGGCTACTGACGGGAGCCAGGGTGGCTGCCCTGATGCTAATTCTTCGAAGACCGGCGACCGGGGCCGCGCGCTCAATCAGATGCACCGCGTAAGGCGGCGCAAAGGCGTCCTGGCCTAAGGTTTAATCAGGACGGGCCATCACGAGATATCCTGGGGTCTCGTGGAATCAGGACTGGCGACAGGCCGCGTTGGAGATTGTCTTGTATCTGAATCATCGGTTTTCGGAGAATCGGACGCGGCCCTTGAACCAAAATAGAAACCGATAATAGTGGTGACCGTGCCGGCGAAAAGCCCTTGTATCTCCGGCGGCAGATCGATATTAGCGGGGAAAAAGCTGGAGACCACTAATAACCCGAACAGGACGATGAAAAAGGCAGTGATGGCACGGCGCATCTCTCCCTTGTTCAACTTGTGGTTCCCGATGAAACCAAGCCACACGACAATCAGGAAAGCGGCAAAGCCAGAGGCCAGCGTAACCGCCAGTATTATCCAAAGCTCTAAAGTCATAGTCTCCCCCGTAGCCGTCGCGGCAGTGATTTTCGCGAATACAGGCTCGCGCCAAGGATGACCCTTGGTGGTTCGTGTACTTGTACAAACCTGCTATTAGACCGTGGCATGAGATCCTTCGACAGCGAGGCCAACGACACTAAAATCGTTGTACCAGACTCGGACCGAACTTCCGGACCCGAGGAAAGCCCTCTGCACCATATCTTTTACCCCTTGGCTCGGGTTTTCCAATTGCTTCCAAGAGTTGTCCACCAACAGCCAAAGCTTCGGGTTGCTTCCTGTTGGGTATGCCACAGTTTCATCCCAATAGCGGGCCGCTACCCCGAATGTGACAGCTGATGCAATTTGGTTCATGGCTTCCTTCAAATCTGGTCGATTGCCGATGCGTTGGGAACTCGGCCGCCCGATGCCATCTGTTTGGGGCGCGCCTGTCGATCGTAAGATGTCTCTGACCTGCAAGTTAGTCAGGGGGGCGCCTCCCCGGGTGACCTGTATGCTTTGGAGACAGGCTACCGCGCCAACCACGATGGGCGATGCGCTTGAAGTCCCATCAAATCTCCGAGTGTACAGCTTGTTTCTGTCGGTGCCACCTTGGAGATCCCCATAACCAGTAGTCGTAACTTCCTTTCCCCAGGCTTGGGCATCGACCAACGAACCGTAGTTGGAAAAGGCAAGACGTGAACGGTCTGATCCAAAGTTACCGCTGGGTGGCGCTCCGGCTCCGACCAAGATTGCGCCTGAGTCGCGATTACTTCGATTGAACCTGTCGTCGTAAATCTCGTCATCCAGGTTCTGACCACCGTTTCCTGCCGCCTCTATAACGATGATTCCCTTGGCCGTGGCGTACTTTATCGCGTCGAAGTCCGCCGACCACCACTCTATCGGGATGAAACCTACCTGTCCCACGCCCGTGGCGTTGGGGCCTGGCCGATGAAGCTCAATCAAGATAATGTCGCCCTTTTTCAGCTTGTCCGCGGCTGTCTTTATCGCCTTGGCGCTGGAATTTTCGGTGCCGAAGATGGAGACGCCGCTGAATTTCGCCTCGGGGGCAATGCCGACCACGCCAAATTGGTTGTCGTCTCCGGCTATTTCACCCTGAACTGCGGTGCCATGATTCTCCCATGACCGGTTGGCAGTGGCGGTGCCGCCCACTAATCCTCCTTGGTTTTGAATCAGATCTTCATGGCTGAAATTCCAGGCGCCCTCGATGTCAATTACTTGGACTTTGTCTCCTCTGCCACCCGAAACAGTCCAGGCTGCCCTGGCGTCAACGCCGCCTGGACCTACGTCCAGATACCCTTGTTGAGCAATAAAGTCGATGGTAGCCGGCAGAGCTTCTTCAAGTAGGATTCCCGTGGGTTCAACGAAGATCGCGGGAACAGTCTGGGGTTCAACGTAAACTTCATCTACGGTTGAATTGTCCTGCAACTCCGCGCGAAGGGCTTCCGCCTGTGCATCGTCTACTGCGGTCAGATGAAAGTATCCGCTCAGCGGAGGTAGTTGGACGCGCGTTTGCCCCTCCAGGCTGGCAACATCTCTGTCCAGAGCGTCTTCTGTCTGCGCAAATAATCTGTCAATGGTGCAGCCCGGGTGATTGCTTATACAGTTGTTTACCCCGGAAACATCTGCCTGAGGGGCCGATTCAAAGTTGGCTCCAACGCGCCTAACGCGGGCTTCCCGTTTGAACCTTACGATCACCCCTCGACCTTCAACGGGATAGGGAAGCACCACACCAATTTCTTCCTCGTTATTGCTTTGTGCCATTTACGCTAACCTCCCGGCAGGAGATGTCTTGAGTACCACCAGAATCCCGGGTCCGGTGAATCAATCAAGGGTCTCCCTGGTTGGTAACCCGGCCTGAGGTTCCACATAAGCTTCTTCCACGAAGGAAATGTCGTTAAGGTGGCTGGCAAGTGTTTCCGCGGCTAGATGGTCTTTAAGTTCGATGCCGTAGTATCGACTCAAATCCAATGGCTCCTCTCCTGAAGACGGTTGCTCCTGATTCGCTGCAGGGGATCCAAACAAAGGATAGACTGCGATATCCGGTTCTTGGGTCAGGTAGTTGTTAAGGGAGGATAGGTCCATCGATTCCAATGAGATAAACTCTCCCTCTTTCAAGATGATTCGTTGGCCTTGAGAAAGCTTGAGTACAATCCTCACTGTCTGATTGAGCCGCTCATTGTCCATCATTTGCTTGGATTGAGCCCTAGATTCCTTGAGTTAGTTCGCCTAGTAACGGCCGGCGGTGGACTTTATGCAAACGGTTTGAATATTGCTCTGAGTCCCGTGAGAAGGACCCTTGCAGCCATCGGTGGAATTTCATCGGACCAAACATCTCTTGGGTCGCCCTAATTCCTCGTGGAAATTACCATTTTTGTTAGTAATTGTCAAAATAACCGATTCCGTCGCTTGATTCGTTCACATTCGGTTTAAATGTTTTCCACCGATCAACCATGCACGAAAGGCCCCGGTTTTAACCGGGGCCTTTCGTTACCCATTTTGTTGTTGCCGCGAACCTCGGGGTCTAGGTAGCTTCCTCTGCCTTCGCCCGTTTGGCTTCTTCAATCACCTTGGGCTCCAGGTTTGCCGGGACCTGATCGTAATGGTCGAACTCCAGGCTGTAGGTGCCCCGGCCCTGGCTCACCGAGCGCAGGTCTTGAGCGTAACGCTGGACCTCGGCCAACGGCACTTCAGCCTCGATGAGGGTTGCTCCATTGTCGGGATTCATGCCCAGGATACGGCCGCGCTTTCCATTGAGGTCACTGATAACCTCGCCGGTGTAGGCGTCGGGCACGGTCACC
>CAYMZL010000332.1:0-3352 GCA_964394825.1 uncultured Dehalococcoidia bacterium
GTCGGGCTCATAACCCGAAGGTCGTTGGTTCGAGTCCAACCCCCGCTACCAAAATTGCAACTAAAAAGGCCTCCGGAAATACCGGGGGCCTTTTTTTGACGCGTGGCCGACGATTAGCTCCCAAATTGCCACCCCATGTGGGACTGTCCTGGAGCTTGGTGGCGATTGCCTTATTGCTCTGTCCTTGAGACAAACAGCTACGGGTCGGTGGCGCCTGTTCGAGGACTTAGATACATCTGGAATGGTCAAATAGGCGCATCAAACGTGCACCGGAATCTCCTCAACTTCACCAAAATATCGTCGCGCACCGAATATAATTAACGACAATTAGACCGTTAAGTATAGGTAATCGATTCTTAAGTACCGAGATGTTAGACTCTTCGAAATAACCACCAGATTGGGAAGTACGGGCATCAATGAAATCCTTAAACTCTTCGTTGGACTCGCTTAAAGAACTGATCACCATCATCTCCGGTCTTGCTATCGCCAATGCGGTGTTGTTTTTTCTTACCGAGGGCTCCCTGAACACAGTTAGCCCGGACAAAATACGTGATCCAGAGCGCATGTTGCCCTTTCTGCTCTTGCTTTTCAATTTGCTGAGGTTTTACCACGGCAACATGAGGCATCTAGACGAACTGAAGGTCGATGATAGGCAAGAATTTGTCGGAGGAGAACGGGGACCAATCGGTAATACGTCACGTCAGGCTCTGTGGTCGGATTATCTCATCATCGTCTCCCAACACACGGTTTTTGTAGTTGCGAGCGTTTACTTGGACAGTCCTGAAGTTTTCTTTCCATTGCTGTCGGCGGTGCTGTTCTTGGATTTGTTCATGTTTGCTCCCGCTTTGTACGACAGTTTCCATGAGCTTTACAATCGGCGTTTTGTTCTAACCAGGAGTAGGAACTGGAGGAAAAAAGTCCGATATGAGATCTGGATGCTGGTTAACAACCTTGTCGTCGGACTTGTGCTGGGCTTAGGGATTGGAGGGAGCATTATCTACGCCAGTGATAGCAATATAGGATTGTACGTCTTTACGTCGTTCTTGGCCCTTAATTTCTTATTGGACTACATTTTCAACTGGAGGTTTTACTTCCCTACCGAACGGCACCGAATCTTCCTGGCTGCACCGTTTACCTGGCAACAAACGGAATCAGGAGACATTAACCCGGGCTTTCAAGCTCAACTTGAAGATTTAATGGGACGGCTAGAAGGTTTAGGTGGAGTGTTGTTTAGTTCTCACGAACGGGAGATTTGGGGAACCGAGAAATGGACTCCTGAAGCGATTGCGGTGGACGACTACCGCAATATGCTGTGGTCGGATATGGTGGTTGCGGCCATTGATGATGTACCTTCTGGAGGAGTGAAAGTGGAACTTGGCTGGGCGTCCATTTTGGGTAAGCCAATTTTCTTAACTTTCCCGGAGGGCGGAGCACCCGAAATTGCCAATGAGGTGCTGGAAATCAAGGAGAAACTCAAGGGTACAGTTCATTTTGACACGGTTACCCACAAGGGCAAATTTTCTGACTCGTTACGCCAGATGGGCCCTCTTCGCAATTGGCCGGAAAGAGGTTCCATAGTGCAATTGTCGGGATCCGATACCAAAAGTAGGATGCTGGAGTACCTTGGTGCCGATTCTCGCGCAGGCGCGTGGATTCTCTGTGCGCCAAATGGAACGTTAGAAGCTTTGCGTTCTGACCAAGACCTCATGCACGGCTTCAATCTTGTGTCCTCCGGAGACATACCGGCGAGCGAACGTATTGAGCTAATTCGGGCGAAGATGGTAGCGGTGGTGTTGGATAGCGAAGCTCCAATGGAACTAATAGACGTTGGTTGGCTCACTGCTTGCGGAACTCCACTGGCGTTGTACAAACGAAGCGGCGTCAATCTTTCACCCCTCATAGAAGGGCTCCCGGCATTGTATGCCCAACGATTCATAAGTATGAAGGCGGTGGAAGAATATCAAAACGATGATGAACTCAAGGATTTGATAGGTGGGATTCGAACAAAATTGGATCTGCCTCCTATGCCGCCAAGGATACGTCGCGCCACCAAAGTAAATTGATTCCGATACCCAGCTTGTTGACGGAAAAGCCCGAAGGTCGTTGGTTCGAGTCCAACCCCCGCTACCAAAATATAGGTGTAAAATTAGCCCCGATTTCCAGAAATGGAGCCGGGGCTTTTGATTTGACCGTGTTTGGAGCGATGCATGTTCACCAGTTTTCACCACGTCAGCTACCTAGTGCCTGTCTTGGACGCGGCGATCCGGTCCTACGCCGAAACCTTCGGTGGAAGGGAAACCGGACGTGGAACGGTTCCCGGGCTGGGGGAAGTGGGGTTCGTCCAGGTGGGAAAAGTGGAGGTGGAGTTCATCCAACCGGAGGACCCGGCTGCTCTGGAAGGCGGGGACATGCCCGTACTGCACCATGTGGCTTATGCGGTAGAGGATTTGGACCGAGTGGTAGCCGACTACAAGAGCCGGGGTTACCGGTTTGCCACTGAAGAACCCTTCACCAACTTCATGGGTTACCGTTTGATCTACCTGGACCCGGCCCACACCCACGGCACTCGGATTCACTTGACCGACGCCGCCACGCTTCGGTTGAAGCGGTAGAGTACCTGGGGCCAAACAACAGTTGGAACCTGGTGGTCCGGACAACCCTTATCCCCTCATAAATAGACTTCTTCCGGCCTCTAATATTCCGAAGGTTGTTGGTTCGAGTCCAACCCCCGCTACCAAAATCTAGGCATAAAATAAGGCCATCGGGAAACTTCGATGGCCTTTTTCTATTGTGCAGACATCATGATCGATGAATTAACGACGTTCTCCTTCACAAGTCCACGGGCCTGAGATAACCCATGTTCCCGCGGCGCTCCAGATATCCTGCCTTGATATCGTGGCCGTGGGAGAAGATCAAAAGCCAACCCTGGCGCTCCGCCTGGTTTAACAGGTCCCGCTTCTGCTCCAAAGTAACCTCGGGAGAACTGTCAAAGGCCGAGATGGCGACCAAGTTCAAGTGATGGGCTGTGGGAACGATGTCCCCAAGGAAAACCACCCGCTCGCCGCCATGGTTGAACATGACCATCTGATGGCCCAGAGCATGGCCGTCGGTGACAATCACATTAAGGCCGGGCAGGATCTCTGAATCGCCGTCCAGCAATTCCAACTGACCCCGTTCCTCGATGGGCAGGAAATTATCGGAGCGGTGTACGCCATGGTCCCGCTCGCTGGGATTACAGGCCTCCTCCCAACATTTCCTTTGTACGTAATATTTGGCCTTGGTGAAGGTGGGCACAAGGTTGCCGGCCCGGTCCAGCCGGGTGCAGCCGCCGGCATGGTCAAAATGCAAATGG
>CAYMZL010000333.1:0-3347 GCA_964394825.1 uncultured Dehalococcoidia bacterium
GATCGATCCCGGCTACATCGTGCTGTGGTGCCGGGAAGGGCCCATGTCCCACAAGGTCGCCATGCGCAGTATCGGCCTGATGACCCAAGAGGTCATACCGGCCATCAAGGAATACCAAGCCTCAGGGTAAGGAAGAACAGGGGGCAACCAACGTAGGGGCACGTTCCCGAGGGAATCGGAATGCCCCAACGGGGGTTTCAGGTTATCCCCGAAGGTCGATATTCCTCCGGGAATTGCAGAATGGCCCACCATTCCGTCGATGATGTTGTCTGATATCAACCAGGGCGGGTCACAGACCCGCCCCTACGAAACGTGACGGTTTTGGCGGAAGCCAATCTGCGGACAATATTCGTGTTGTGCAGGCGTAGGGGCGGGTTTCAAACCCGCCCTGTGTCTGTTGAAACAAGTGCCAGGAAACATTCCAGGGCCACCGGCTTTAGTCGGGACGACGGGATCATCACCTACGGGTGTTCTTCGGGTGGATTCTAGTCCACCGGCCCTCCCAGGGGTGTGGTTGGGCCCTCACAGGGCAGGAATCTGCCGTAGCCCGGTTGCTGTTCCAACCGGCCTTGGTTCAGCAGCACCTGGCCCCGCAGCAGGGTCATCCACGGCCTGCCGCTGACCTTCCAGCCCTCGAACAGGGTATAACCCGCGTTGCTGTGGTGGTCCTTGGCGGTCACCACCCGGTCTGCGCCGGGGTCAAGGATCAACAGGTCGGCGTCGGACCCCGCCTGGATCACGCCCTTCCGGGGATACAGGCCGAAGATTCGCGCCGGGTTCTCCGCCATCACCCTGGCCAGCCACCAGATGGGGAAGCCCCGCTTCACCACGCCTTCGCTGTACATCAGCGGGACCACGGTCTCTATTCCGGGGGAGCCAAAGGGCACCGACGCCCCGTCGGGGGTCACGAAGATGTTGTCCCAGCCAGGCTTTTTCAGCTCCTCCGGGTGGGGCGAATGGTCGCTGCCCACCAGGGAGATCTGGCCCTGTCTCAGGCCGCTCCACAGCGCGTCCCGGTCCGGCCCGTCTTCGGGCCGTAGGGGAGGTCCAATCTTGGCCAATGGTCCGACCTTCGCCATCTCGGCGTCCGACAAGAGCAGGTATTGAGGACAGGTCTCGGTCCAGACCTTCTGGCCCTGGGCTTGGGCCAGCTTGATCCGCTCCAGGCCCAGTTGGGTGCTCAGGTGCACCACGTAGGTGGGACAGCCGGTGGCGGCCCCCATCTTGATGGCCCGGTTGATGGCCTCTTCCTCGGCCCAGTCGGGACAGGCGGTGGGGAAGTCCTCTGGATGGGTGTGGCCCTCCGCGATGAGCTTGTTCTCCAGGTACTCGATGATGTTGCCGCTCTCGCAGTGGAGTTGCAGAACCCCCCCGCCCTTGGCCACCATCTCCATGGCGTTGCAGATGTAATCGTCGTCGCACATCCGGCCGGGCCGCTTCTTGTAGGTCATGAACATCTTGAAGGACTTCACCCCCAATTCCATGGCCTGGGGCAGGGAAGCCAATATGCCGGGCCGGTTCTGCAGGATGAAGTGGAACCCAAAATCCACCAGCGCCGCCGACCCAACTTCTTCCTGGATGCGGCGGACGGCCTGGTCCAGGGTCTCGTCTCCCTCCAGAGCGTAATTGCCGAAGGGGACCAGGGTGGTCAACCCGGCGTGGGCCGCCGCCAGCGCCCCCAGGGCGTAGTCGTCGTGTCCGTCCAGATGCACGTGGGAATCGATCAGCCCCGGCAGAACGAACTTGCCTTCGGCGTCGATGTACCGGTCGGCTTGAGGAAGTAGATGTTCCGGGCCGACAGCCGCAATCTTTTCTCCCTTGATGGCCACCGCCGCGTCCAGTACCTGGGATGACGTAACCACCTTCCCGCCCCGTACGATTGTATCGACCCGCGCTTCCGCCATATCGTGCCTCCCCCGGTGATCAAACCCTGTTTCGAAGTCGCCGGGAGTGTAATCTGGGCTGGATGGACTGTCAACGTACACCGTTTCGTTGACAGTCCGGTTGGGCGCGGCTACACTCGCCCAAACGTCTCCCCGGACTCTTTGCGGCCGGTATTTGCCGCCGGGAGGCCTCGAGGTTAATCATGCAATTGCAAGACAAGATCGCCCTGGTCACCGGCGCCGGCAGGGGCATGGGCCGGGCAATCTCCCTGCAATTGGCCGAAGCGGGCGCCAACGTCGCCGTGTCGGACATCGACGCCTCGACCGCGGAGGACACCGCGGTGGCGGTGAAACAACTGGGACGGGAGAGCATTGCCCTTCCCGCCGACATGGGCGATCTCAACGATATCGACCGCATGTTCCGGCAGGCCAAAGACGCCTTCGGCCGGATCGACATCGTGGTTAACAATGCCGGGATCACCAAGTACCTGGACATCATGGACGTGCGGGAGGAGGACTGGGACCGCATACACCGGGTCAACGCCAAGGGTGTGTTTTTCTGCATGCAAGGGGCGGCCCGGGAGCTCATCGAACAGGGGCAGGGAGGCCGGATCATCAACATAGCCTCCATCGCCGGAAAGGGCTATGCCGGCACCTCCAACGCGGCCTATGCCGCCAGCAAGGGCGCCGTGATCTCCATGACCCACATCGCGGCGCTGCAACTCGGACGGTACGACATCAACGTGAACGCCATCTGTCCCGGATCCACGCTGACCGCCATGGCGGCGGAGACCATGACCGGACGGGCCGAACGCTCAGGCCAGACCATGCGGGAACTGGAGGAGGCCCGGGACGCCAGGATCCCCATCGGAAGGCCCAACGACCCGGAAGACATCGCGGCCATGGCGGTGTTCCTGGCGGGGCCGGGAGCCCGGAACATCACCGGCCAGGCGTTCAACGTGGATGGCGGACTCGTGATGCATTAGGCGTCCATTTGACCCCAAACCGCAGGACTTGCGCCTTAGGCCGGTGCCCGCCGACTGATAAGATATAGTTTTACCGGGTATTGGGAGGGGCGGCGGTGGACCTACGGCCAAAACTCGTCTTTCTCTTGGTTTTGGCGGTCTTTCTTGCGGGCCTGGGGGCCGATTCGGCCGCCGGAGCGGCGTCCACCAATCTCGCCGCGTTCCTCGGCGTTACCCCAAGAAACGCGGTTCCCAATCAAACGGTGGCCCTGTTCGGAAACGGGTTCACTCCGGCAACGGTCTCGGGTGGGGCCGCCCTGTCCGGGGCCCACCAGATCACCGGGCAGGGCGGCAGCGTCGTCACCGTGAACGGCGCTCTGCTCACTTCGCCCAATGTCACTTATCCCATCAACTTTGACACCCTGGGCGGTTGGGCTGCCTCCATTATCATCCCGGTTACCCCTGAGATCGTCGCCGGAGGCCCGATCCAGATCACCGT
>CAYMZL010000334.1:0-3333 GCA_964394825.1 uncultured Dehalococcoidia bacterium
GGAATCCAGGGTACTCTCGCGGGAAGATGGACGATTAAAGCAACCAATCTGGATTCCGGCCTTCGCCGGAAAGACAAGGCTGGCCGAGCAAAAATAAGGCTCCTTCTCTCAATCAAGAGAAGGAGCCTTTCGCGTCACGAACCAGAGAGCTAATCCGATGACGGCAGCTTGCGGGGCTCTTGAATCTCCATGGCGGCGTCGCAGCAATCTATCTCGCCCTCGCCGCTTTTGGTGCAGAGCACGCTGCTGCCGCACGTCTCACAGACATAACGTTTGCCAAGTTGGTTGGCCATTGGTCGGTCCTCCGTGGGGGTTTTCCGGGCCGGTTTAGGGAGTGGTGAGCTGGGTACCCGGCGGATAAGCCGCTTTCCGGTTCTCTGCTAATGCGTTCTACTTGAGTTCCATGGGCGTCTGGCAACAGACGATGGCGCCTTCTCCGCCCTTGGTCACGATGAACTCGGAACCGCACTTCGCGCATACGTAGCGTTTGCCGGTCTGATTAGCCAACTGCTCAGCTCCATGATTGGGTTGCTTTTTAGGACGCCTCTGGGCTCGCTCCAATTATAGACAAGGCTCATAGGGGATTCAACTTGGGCCGGCCCGGTCAGAGCGAGGATCGGCGGGGCTAGGTGCTTTCGGAGTCGGGCTCCGCCTCTGGGTATTCAGGTGGATCCGGCTGCGCCGGTGCCGGTGAACCGTACCAGGAAGCTGGCCTCGCCCAGGGGAATGCCGTCGAAGAGGATGGCGGCTGAGTGCACGCCGGGCTGCTGCACCGGGATGCGAAAGGTCTTGATCCAGCGCTGGAACAGTATGCCCTCTTCCCATACCACCTTTTGGGCCGGAGGGGTTTCCAGAGGGATGCCCGGCGTCTTCAGGGTGACAAACAGGTAGTGGTCGCCAGGCTCGACTCCGCCGATGCAGAAGGCTAGGTTAAGGTCCACCGTGGCCAGGACCGGATCATCGGGATCGGCGGACCCGTCGGGCTCGGGCAGTTCGTATAGGTCGATGATTCCGTTCAGGCTGAGGTCGCCGCCGTCTTCTTCCTTGGTGTCCTTGCAGAACAGGGCGTATTTCAGATAAGGCTCGTTGGCTTCACGGGCCAAGTTGGCGCCTCCCGGTTTTGTTTTCCGTTGTTTACTGGCGCCGCCTTTCGGGAAACGGCGGATCGGTTGACCAATTCTAGCATGGCGCCTGATTACGCCGGGCCGTGGCGGTTTTTGCCAGCCCATTGCCAACCGCGGCCAATATTGAGAAACTAGCCGCGTAAAATAGAGCCCAGGGGGTGACCGTCGTGGCATCGTTGCAAGAAACTCAGCTGACCCAGGAAAAATTCGACCAAGGGATGACCACTCAGCAGTACATCGATCAGATCAAGGTCAACAAAGAACCGTTTGTGGAAATCTATGAGACGGTCCAAATCTCGGCCGATTCGCTGAGCCTGTTCGACGGGTTGAGCGAACCGCTGAAGTTGGCCGTTTTCACCGCCGATTGGTGCGGCGACGCCATGAGCACCACTCCGGTGATCCTAAAGCTGGCCGACAGCACCCCGAACATCTCCCTTCAGGTGTTCAACCGGGACGACGAGCTGGAGTTGAGCAACAGCTTTCTACCCGAGCACCGGGCGGGGACCGTGCCCATCTTCGTGGTCATGGACCAGGATATGAACGAGGTGGCCCGATTCATCGAGACCGCCGGCACCCTGGTGCCGGACATCGACGCCATGGACGCCGCCATCGACCGGGAGACCGCCGGACTGAGCGAGGCCAAACAACGCCAGGCCAAGCGGGGCCGGCGCACGTCCTACCGGGTGGAGCGCGCCCAAGCGTGGGGAGATGTCATCCTGAAAGAATTTGGCGGCCTGGTGGCGGACGCCCTGGCGGGTAGCCCCCTGGACCGGCCCCTGGAAGGCGGCACCAAATGGCCGCCCGAGGACTAGCTCCAACCACTGGGAAATCGTTCCGAGAGGCCGGTAATGGCTGAAGAACTCATCGGCATGGATGACATGGCGGCAATATTCGAGGTCACCGACGCTTTGGGGATTCACCGCGAGTCGGTACGGGTCGAACTTACCAAGGAAGATCCCGGCTCCATCCGCAAGGCGGGCGGCGGTATGGTGGAGATCACGTTGCCGGTTAACGAGAGCGCCGAAGTCTTCTGCCGGAAGTTGCGCATCGACCTAGAGGCCATGGGTTATGAGCCGTCGGACAACGTAATGGGCTACGACGACGATGAAGATGAAGATGAGGGCGATCGACCGGCGACCGGTCAAAAACCCCGGTAGCCTAACTCCCGAAGCTTAATATCCCGGTTCCCGCCACTCGAAGGCCAGATTGGCATAGCGCACGAAGACCGCTCCCCCAGGTGCAGCCATGGGCCCGTTGGCGGCCAACAGCGCGATGGTGTGCTGCTCGCCCGGCTGCGCGTTGTCGGTGATCAGCACCCGTTGGGGCACGTTGAAACCCTGTACAGTCCCCCGGTCCCGGTTGCACTCCCCGTCGATCCACAGCTCTCCGTAGTCGTCGATGCAGGTCTCGAATTGCACCCTAACCCCGGTTGTGGGGTGGCCTTCCACGGTCTCTGGGAAGGTCAGGTTTATTCGGTACCAGACGAAGGAGAAACCGCGGGAGACCCACTTGCCCAGGTCCTGGCACACCTCCCAACCGGAGTCGTCGTAATCGGGGAGCCGGGCCGGGGAACCTTCAAGTTGGGAGACCAGGCCCTCGTTGGGCTCGCCGGGCACCAGACCCTGGGCGTATTTCCACCGGCCCTTGACCGCCGCCAGGCCGCTGCTGGTATTTAAGTCAATCACCGCTCTAGGCATGGTTTCCCCTCGTTACCCTATTTTCAAATGCTCGAGTAATTTCTTGTAGAAAGCTTTTCGTCAATGGGATTGGGCGGCATTTCCTTCCCAAACTCGTCTTTCCGGCGAAGGCCGGAATCCAGAAAGCCTGCTTCGACCACCCGTCATCCTGGGCGAATTCCCTGGATTCCAGCTTCCGCTGGAATGACAAGTTTGGGACCGCTACTATATTCCTTCCGGCGAAAGCCTCAGTCCAGGCAAGTGTTTGCTGGTTCCCGGCTTTCGCCGGGATGACGGACCAAGTGTTAGGTGATTTTCGATAAGTGACACTAGATGCCCACGATCTTGATGCCGGCGTGGACCTTGTAGATCCGATTAATGTTCACCAGCATGGGCGTTATCTGTTCCACGTACTTGGCGTTGGCCAGGCCGCCGCCGTCCACGCCGCGCAGGCTCTTGATCTTGTCGGCCAGTCCGGTCACCAACTTCTTGGCGTCGGCGTGGTCCGAGCAGACCACCACGTCCCCTTCCAT
>CAYMZL010000335.1:0-3319 GCA_964394825.1 uncultured Dehalococcoidia bacterium
AGAAAGCTTCCGTCCTAGTACGTACGTGGTCCCCTAGAACCTTCTCTAAATGAAGAACCTGTTCGCTAAAAACCCTGCGCCGGCCAGTGCAACGGCAGGCGTGTTGGCTGCCATGAACCGGCCGATACTCCCCGAATCCCAGGGCCAAACCGGGAAGGCTTCGGTGATTCCGTGGAGTTCCCGGATTCGTCGCAGGTTCTCAAAGCGGTCCTCGGGCACTTCCGGCTGTGCCCCAAGCTGTCCGTGGACAATTTTATATTCCTCATTGAACTGGACTGACAAGTTCTGAATGAATTCGGACTTGACCCTTTGCATCGGCCCGTGCGCAACCCAAAGAGTACCGAAAAAGGCCGAAGGAGCCAAAATAACGTACAATATGGCAAATATCCACATAGGAGCGAGGCTGAAGGTCCGGTCGAGATTGGTTTGTACCTTTTTCGCGGCTTTTTCCAATTCGGTCGTATCGATCAGCAAGTCGACAACATCCATTGCTTCATCTGTTGCGACGACTACACCCATGGTTTTCAATTCAACCAACCGTCCGTCGCAATCATCTTGCAACCGGACCACACGCTCTTCTTTTAACTGGCTAACGCAGGGGTCGGGGCCTTGGCTAGTCAAGAATCCGAACAGCACAATTCCAACCCCAAACACTGCGATTAAGTAGCTGAGGGCCAATGCGTAGTCCCGTAGCGGTCTCAATCCGCCGCAGCGGTCCGGGTGTAATGGATGCACCTCTACCTGATTGACACGTAGGACTCTAAAGAGTCCCCAGATGGTTACACTGGACCGCGTCACTATCATTACGACCATGTATATCCCTGTTATCCACACGGGCATGGAGATAAAAACGCCGAAAGACCGGTATTTCGTGATCTCGCCTACATTGGGGTCCAAAATTTGAACATACAACGTGATTATTACGGCAATCAGCATGAGACAGACTGCCACCGACAGCCAAAGACGTCTGTTATGCCTGGTGTAAATCGAGTTAGTGGACCCTAATACCAGGTTACGGACGCTTGTCCCGGCATTGTCTATGACCCGCGTCCCGGCCAGCTCTTGGTAAATAGTGCCGGATTTTTTTGAGATATAAATGTAGAATCCGCATATGAACCCACCAACCACTATAATGAAGAGGGCCAAACCGACCATGGTCCAAGGGCCACCTGAGAGTGCTATATCTTGGTCCCCCCTAGCTAGGTGCACCAATTCTCCAGAGAAAACGGTGATGAGGTAGGCCAAGACAAAAACCGCGGCGAACCTCCATGTAGGCCAATCATGTTCTATGAAGAAAGCCGCCAAAGGGTCGCCCTCGTATGCCTTAAAACAAATTGGCCGACGGCTTTCCTGATTCGAGTCAACCATTAGAACATCCAACGCTAAGGAATGCGGGGCCATTCTAGCAAGGATTAACTCCCCCCTGCAGGATTTCTACAAGGATTGGGGCCGGGCGGAGACGGCGCCCCATTACGGCTACAACAGCCGGGTATAGAAAGCTTCTTCCCTAGGCGATACTTCGGGTCCGGTCATTCTCTCTTGTGTTAGTATTGGGGCGACCGCCAGGCGTGACTTTGAACACGTCCGGCGTCATTGATCCAAGAGATTATTTGATTCGCCGGCGGGAGGGAACGCACCATGGCCACCGTAGGAAGCGGCAAGTATACCTACGAATACATCCCCAACTGGGCCAAGCTGCCTGCGGGCCAGGAAATGGGCACGGCCAGCGCCGTGGCAACCGACTCCCAGGACCGGGTCTACATCTTCCAGCGCAAGGACCCGCCGGTCTTGGTCTTCGACCGGGACGGCACCTTCCTCAGTTCCTGGGGCGAGGGCATGTTCGACGACCCCCACGGCATATTCATCCAGGACGACATCGCCTACCTCACCGACCGCGAGGGTTCCATCGCCATGAAATGCGCCCTGGACGGCAAGGTCCTGCTGTCCATCGGGACCAAGGGCGAGTATTCGGACACCGGCTGCGAGAAGGCGGGCGACGTTTGCCCGCGCTCGGCCGGTCCCTTCAACTACGTGACCGAGATGGTCCCCGCCCCCAACGGCGACATCTACATCTCCGACGGCTACCGGAACGCCCGGGTCCACCGTTACTCGGCGGCCGGTGACTTGATCTCGTCTTGGGGCGAGCCGGGAAAGGGCGGCCCCAACCAGTTCCATCTGCCCCACAGCCTGGTCGTGGGCGACAATGGACAAGTGTACCTCTGCGACCGCGAGAACAGCCGCGTCCAGGTGTTCTCACCGGAGGGTGACTACATCACCATGTGGACCGACATGCAGCGGCCCCTGGACATCTCCATCGACAGCGAGGGCATCTTCTACACCAGCGAGCGCCCTACCGAGACCGGCCCGGCGCAGATGAGCGTTCTGGACGGCGACGGCAAGGTGCTGGAACGGTTCCCGTGTATCTCGGCCCACGGCTCTTGGGTCGACGCCCACGGCGACCTGTACCTGTCACTCGGCGCCGAGAAGAGCGTCGACAAATACGTCCGGGTGGGGTAAGACCGCGTAGGGGCATTCATGGCCGATAATCAGAAGAAACAACCGAAACGCAGCCTTTCGGGCCTGGAGGTGAAGCCGGTCTATACCCCGGACGACATCGCCGACACCGACTTCGCCCGCGACCTCGGTCAACCCGGCGAGTACCCCTTCACCCGCGGGCCCTATCCCAACATGTACCTGGGGCGGCTGTGGACCAGGCGTCAGATAGCCGGCTTCGGGACCGCCCAGGCCACCAACGAGCGCTACCGCTTCCTGCTGGAGCACGGCCAGACCGGCATCAGCACCGATTTCGACCACCCAACCCTGACGGGCTACGACTCGGACCACGAGCTTGCCGAGGGCGAGGTCGGGCGGTTGGGAGTGGCCATCGACTCGGTCCGCGACATGGACGACCTGTTCTTGGATATTCCCCTGGACCAGGTCAGCGTGTCCCTGACCATCAATCACCCGGCCATCGTGCTGCTCGGCATGTTTTTATCGGTTTCCCGGTCGCGGGGCATCGACTGGAACAAGCTGCGGGGCACGGTCCAGAACGACTCGTTGAAGGAGTTCCACGGGCAGAAGACCTTCGCCCTGGGGCCCGGCCCGTCATTGAAGCTGACCACGGACATCGTGGAATTCTGCACCAACCACGTGCCTAACTGGTACACCATCTCCATATCCGGCTACCACATCCGCGAGAGCGGTTCCGACGCCGTCCAGGAGTTGGCCTTCACCATCGCCCAGGGCATGGCCTACGTTGAATCGGCCCTGGAACGTGGTCTGCCGGTGGACAGTTTCGCGCCCCGGTTGTCCTTCTTCT
>CAYMZL010000336.1:0-3309 GCA_964394825.1 uncultured Dehalococcoidia bacterium
CCTCGTAAGCGCCAAAAATAGAGGGCCCTCTAAACGAATTTGGATTCAAGCATAACCACCTAAACCACGAACCACCAATGTTCGTCAGTATGCTTTCACAGATTTCGGGCCCCTGTCTTTCTTCAAGACTACCTCGAAACCATCTTTCGTGAAGTCAATGCCGCGCGTTTCAGGTGATTCAGTCCCATTGACGACATGGAACGAAATGTCCATGTCTTTGCTAGCTTCGAGCCACTCCTCCGTACCTGCGGAATTCGTAGTAGTAGACTCCCATTTTAGAGTCATCTTACTCCTCCCCCGTAATGGTTTTTTGCTGGATCGGTACAAAGCCGTCCGTTCTTGTGATTGTAGCGACATCTATATCGCCACCCACACCACGCACACCGACGAGAAAGGTCTGAATATCCATAGTCGCCCGAACAAGAAACATTGCTAGATCGACACAATCTTGTAGCGGTAGGAATTGAAAGGGAATGGGAAGCTGCTGTGCCTGCTGTAATTCCAATCCTAACTTCGCTTTATCTTTGTCATTTAATCCTAGCGATTTCTGAGCCACTTCAAGAAGCGCATCGTCGTGCCCTCGGATTAAGCGATCTATATATTCTCTTTGGCCACCCCAAATTAGCCCGAAACCAGGTGCAGGATTACGTTCAACAGGCTGAGGGTTACTGGGTATTTGGACTTCGAACATGCGCCCATAAGGCTCGCCTTCGTCATACCCACCGATCAGAAACACCATATCCGCACCAGAATAATTGCTTGGCATTAATGCTTTCCATTGTTTTAAGAAGAAATCACTCAATGCTACGGCGAACTGTTCTACAGGTAATCTACCTACGTCATTGGCGATTAATTCCGCCTCGAACTCTGGAACGAAACTGTGGGCAGTACGAGGCTGCTGCTGGCCGATGGCTCCAGCGCCATACGTGACCGCCGCAACAAAGTTCTGACCATTTATCTTGAGTAGCTTGGTGGCATTATCATAGTAAGCGGGAAGAATATTGTTAGTAGTGCCGATTTTGGCCATCAGAGTGACGCGACTATCGACTGCCAACACTATGCCTTCAGGACCCTTAAACAATATTCCAAGCGACATCGTGACGCCCTAACGTCTTGTTCAGCAGCCCAATTGTAACATCGTGTCAAGCTAACTGCATATCATACCTACTTTCAAGAGATAATCACCTTAAATAAAGGGTCTTATACACTGCCCCGCTGTTCGAACTCGGCGCGGGCCGCGGGCAGCACAGTGGGGTCCAGAAGCAGGTCGCAGGCGGTGAGCGTCAATGCCTTGGCCACGCTGACCGCGGCGCTGAGGGCATGCTCGGAGGTCGCCGTCTCCGCCATCTCCCGGGAATGAGAGGGGACGGGCTGCTCGCTGACGGCGTAGCGCAGTTCGTAGGCCGGCATGGCCTGGCTCACGTTGCCGAAGTCGGTGGAGGCGGCGCTGCCCTGCCGGCCGGGTAGCGGTTCGTCCAAGTTGAGGCCGGCCAGCGCGGCGTTGTTCAGAAGTAGGCCGGCGATAACCGCGTTGGGACGGACGTTCTCGTAAAAAGGGTAGTACTCCTCCACCTCCAGCCGGCACCCGGTCATGGCGGCAGCCCCCTCGGCGGCCTGCCGGACCTTGCCCACCACCACGTCGCTCAGGTAGTCCCGGTCGCGGCAGCGGAGCATGAAGTTGGCGGCGGCGAATTCGGGCACCACGTTTGGGGCTCGCCCGCCGTCGGTGATGATGCCGTGGATCCGCACGTCGTCCCGGAGGTGCTGCCTGAGGGCGTCGATGCCGGTGAACAGATGGATCACGCCGTTAAGGGCGTTTACGCCCTCGTGCGGGGCGGCGGCGGCGTGAGCGGCCTTCCCGTGGAAGATGTACC
Source organism: uncultured Dehalococcoidia bacterium (assembly GCA_964394825.1). Lineage (GTDB taxonomy): Bacteria > Chloroflexota > Dehalococcoidia > Lucifugimonadales > UBA3495 > UBA9611. The sequence continues at coordinate 1,875 of CAYMZL010000336.1, forward strand.
GGTATCCCACCATGGCCAGGCTCCAGCTTTCGCCCATGGGTATGTCGGTGGGGATGACCGTCCGGTTGGAGGAGGGATGGGAGGACAGGACGGCGTCCACGCCATCGAACACGCCGGCATCCAGCATCCGAATCTTGCCGCCGCCGCCTTCTTCCGCAGGGGTGCCGATGACCATCACCCGGCCCGGCAGTTTATCCAGGTTGGCTTTCAGTCCCAGCCCCGCACCGATGGCGGCCATGGCGATGAGGTTGTGGCCGCAACCGTGGCCGATCTCGGGCAGGGCGTCGTATTCGGCGAGGACGGCAACGGTTGGGCCGTCTCCGGCGCCGCCGGGGAGCGTGGCGGCAAAGGCGGTCTCCACGCCGCCGACGCCCCGCTCGACATGGAAGCCGTGCTTCTCCAGCATTCCCGACAGCAACTGGGCGGCGTGCTGCTCCTGGTAATTCAGTTCGGGATGGGCGTGGATGTCCAGAGCGACCTCCACAAGCTCGGGCCGTGCTCCATCGATGGCCTTGGCGGTGGTCTCCGATAGGGACTCTTTTGAAGGGACGTTTCTGCTGGTCATGGCATCCTCACCTATGCGCCGTTGGCGGGCGGGGCGTCTAAGAAGCGTCTTATCTATTTCTGCGGTGGTTTTTCCGAGCAACGAGGCGTTTTATTGGTTGAGGGATTAAACGGCGGCCATGGGAGGCTGGTAGTCTTATTCCCACATTACGCTGGATCCCACCGCCATGGGCGCCAGCCGCCGTCTGAGTTGATCGTTTGCCCCGTTATCCACTTGGCCTCATCGATGCAAAGCCAAGCGATGAGACGAGCCGCATCATCCGGTTGTCCCCATCTTCCAAGGGGCCACATAATAAGCTCACTCTGAACTCGGTCTTGGCTAGCCCACCCAGTATCGGTGGCGCCAGGATTCACGGCGTTGACCGTGATCGATCTACCCGCGAGCAGCGAGCTCAGGCTCTTACTCAGGTTGTTAACTGCGGCCTTGGAGGCAGAGTAGGCGAGTTCCCTCTCCATTGGGAATCTTTCCTGTCCAGAAATTAAAAGGACGATCCGCCCCCCGTCTCTCCCGTCGTGTTGCGCGGCGAAAGCCTGAATCAGGAGCAGGGTTGCACGGACGTTGACGAGGAGATGATAGTCTATCTCTTCGGCAGTTACTGTAGCGAGTAGTTGCTCTGTCGTGCCGTACGCATGATTACCAATAAGGATATCTACGTGGCCATAGGTGGCTACCGCAGCGTTCATCACCTTTTTAGGAGCGTCGGCATCGAGGAAGTTCGCCTCCATATGCGCCACGGTGATCCCATCTTGCTGTAGCTGATCTGCTAGTACCTCGGTACCTTCGGCATCAACTCCATAGGGTTGAGAACGGTCAAAGGGAGTAAACCCATGGAGAAACAACTGTGCTCCAAGCTGACCGAGGTGCCGAGCG
>CAYMZL010000337.1:0-3306 GCA_964394825.1 uncultured Dehalococcoidia bacterium
AATCCAGAGATTGAAAACTCGCAAGAGATTGCCCAGCGGCTATTGGCGGCCGCCCAGTTCCATGACCCGGAGAAACTGCAGGCTGCGCCCGACTACGGTCTGGTGCCCCTGACCCAAGCCGCTGCCCGGGCCAAGCTGTCGGCCCTTTTCCGGGGAGCCCAATTGGCCCGAGACCAGCTAGCCGATCCGAGGGGAAGAGCCCATGGCCACCACCGGCACTAATCCCGGCACCGAATTCCAACACATCGCCCTCCAGCGCCGCGGCCAAGTGGCGGTAATTACCCTGCAGCGCCCCGACCGATTGAACGCGCTCAACCAGCAGATGGCCCAAGAGTTGCACGACCTGTTGGACCAACTGGCGGGAGAGTTCCCGGAGACCCGGGCAATTATCATCACCGGGGCGGGCCGGGGCTTCTGCTCCGGGGCCGACGTCGGAGACATCGCCAAGCGGATGACCAACCCAACGGATGGAGACCTGGGCCTTTCCCCTGATGAAGACCGAGGCCCGTCCATCACCATGCGTCTGGCACCGCATCTCCGCGAGATTCCTCAACCGGTCATTGCGGCGGTGAACGGGGTGGCCGCCGGCGCCGGTCTGGGCATCGCCCTGTCCTGCGACATCAGGATAGCCTCGGATAGCGCCAGGTTCACCTCGGTGTTCGTGAAGCGTTCCTTGGTTCCCGACGCCGGTGTTTCCCAGATACTCGGGGCCCTGGCCGGTCCGGGCATCGCCGCCGAGATGGCCCTCACCGGCAGGGTTTACGACGCCCAGTGGGCGCTGGCCAAGGGGTTGGTCAACCAAGTCGTTCCCGCCGGAGAGTTGATGCCCCAAACCGAGTCCTTGGCCCGTGAGATAGCCGCCAATCCGCCGCTTGCGGTGAGAGCGACCAAAGCACTATTGAACAGCCACTACCCGGACCTGAACCAAGTCATCGAAGCCGAGCACCGGGCCAACGACGCGGTCCGGGGCACCGCCGACCAGAAGGAAGCAGTGCAGGCCTTTTTGGAGAAGCGGGAGCCGAAGTTCACCGGCAATTAAAACGTCCCATCCAAACCTCCGGCTTCTACGTATCTATCAACACGCCAGGGAGTTCGGCTTACTCTCACCGGCTTACTCTCAAATGGTGCTTATGCTATCCTGGCCGCACAATCCTGGGTTTCAGACGCCCGGAAACCAGTGAGGAATCAGATTGAACTGCCCGCGTTGCGACGTCGCTCTAGATGAAAAAAAGTTCAAGGATATAGATATCGACCATTGTCCCGAGTGCAAGGGCCTTTGGCTGGACTTTCACGAGCTGGACCAACTCGAAGACCACGCCATGGACGATGACGAGCGCAAGGGGATGATCGAGTACGCCCGAAGGGAGAGCGACATCTCCTGCCCGCATTGCAACGAAGTCATGGAGACTTTCAACTACCGGGCCCACAACCTGCCCATCGACCACTGCAAGAACCAGCACGGCTACTGGCTGGACGAAGGCGAGGAGAAAAAGGTCTTGGAGGTCATGAAGCAGCGCATCCAGGACCTGAAGCGGTCCGGCTCCGCTGAAGAGTCATGGTCCAAGTTTCTGGAACGCGGCGGGACCCGCTCCTTCCTGACCAAGGTCAAAGACCTGTTCACCGGCTAGCGGCCCAGCGTAGATTCCGGTTCTCCGAGGCGCCGCTCCCGTCTGTCATTCCGAGGCGAAAGCCGAGGAATCTCTTTGCCATCTGGAACAACCTTGCCCCAAAGCAACGAGACCCTTCGCAGGCTCAGGGTGACATTCTGCTCGGCAAGTCACGAGCGCGAGATACTCGCCAATTATCTGTACGGATTATCCCAGCGGTCGATGCCGCAGACCTCTTCCAAAGGCTTGCGGGTGACCGAGCCGAACTCTCCCCGTGGGTAGCCCAACGGCATGCAATAGACGATCTCGGCGGTCTCGGGGATATTGAGCAGCTTGTGTACCCGCTCATCGACCACGGCATGGAGCGTGGCGATTGTGCCGCCGATGCCGTGGGCCCTGGCGGCCAATAATAGATTTTGGGCCGCTGGAATGATACCGCCGGCGCCGCCCCTGGAGAGGGCGCAGATCAGGACCATCACTGGCGCGTCGCCGAACTCATTGGCCAACCGCATGGCCGACCGCGTGGAATTCTTGCCCGGAGGAATGTCCTCGGGTCCCATGATTCCTTGGTCTTTGCGCTTGGCCCACCAGGCCTCGTGATACAGCTCGCCCAGTTGCTTCCGGGTGCCGGCGTCCTTCACCACGATGAAGTGCCACTGCTGGGTGTTGCCGCCGTTGGGCGCGCGGATGGCCGCCTCCATGATGTCCCGCATCACATCGTCGGGGATGGGGTCGGGCTTCAGCCTGCGGATGGCCCGCTGGGTGAACATCGCCTCGCCAAGGGACATGGTCAACCGGTCTGCGGTGGTCATCTTCGATTCTCCAAACTAATTTTATTTGTCACCCTGACACCGACGGCAATCGGGGGAAGGGTCTCGTTATTCCCAGTCAGCGCTACTTCGGAGCAACAGGATTCTTCGGCTTACGCCTCAGAATGACATGTGGTGGAAGATTGGTCTTATGCAACGCTGGCGGCGTTCCGGCGCAGGTCAGTCCGGGGCTCGGCCAACAGACGGCCGTATCCGTACACCGGCTCGGTTACTCCGGCCTGGCTCAACACACTCCAAAGGGTGGCGGAATGGGAGGTGACCACCGGCTTCCCAATCTCATCTTCCAGGGCCTGGGCGGCGGCCATTCCGTCGAAGTTCATGCAACTGATGAACAGGCCGTCGGCCTCGTCGGCGTAGTCCTTCCAAGCGTTGAGGGAAAAGTCGAAGATCTCCTGGGGCGGGACCGCCGCGAAACCCTCGGCGGTCACCAGACCCATCCCCTGCATGGTCAGGGCCTCGATGCCGGCCTCCTTCAGATAGGCCCGCTCGGCCTCATGATGGCTGTCCGGATAGGGAGTCGACACCACGATCTTCTTCAGTCCCAGGTGCTGCAGGGCCTCGGTCACGGCCAGCATGGTGGACGTGGTCGGCGTGCCCCATTGGGCCTCCATGTCCCGGCAGAACTGGCGGTCTTTCTCCATCCCGCGCAGGGCGCCGCTAACCGTGCAGCAGTAGGCCACCGAATCAACCTTGGCGCTGGCCAACTCGCCCACCGCGCGGACGGCGTTGCCCTCCATCTCAATCAGAGCCTCGATGCTTTCGTCCTCAGCCAGCATCATGCGGCTGGTGAAAAACCCCACTCCGGGAGGGGCGGCTTTGGGATACCTCAACTCGGAGATAGTGGACGCGCTCACCACTACCAGTCCAAT
>CAYMZL010000338.1:0-3302 GCA_964394825.1 uncultured Dehalococcoidia bacterium
CACCATCCGCGGCGGCGTCGCCATCCGGCGCGTCCTGTTTGACGGCAAGCGGGCCGTGGGCGTCGAGGCCGAGAGCGGCGGCGAGGTGTTCGACGTCGAAGGGAGCGAGATAATTCTCTCCGGCGGGGCCATCGGCTCCCCCCAGGCCCTGCTGCTCTCCGGGGTGGGCCCGGCCAAGGAGTTGGGGGTCTTGGGCATCGACGTGATCCACGACCTGCCCGGCGTGGGCAAGAACCTGCGCGACCACCCTGCTGCTTACATGCTGTTCAAGGGTGAAGGCGATCCCCCCGACATCGACACCCCCAGCCTCCAGGTGGGCCTGCGCTTCAGCACCCCCGGGTCCCCAACCCGCGGCGATTTCCAGATCACGCCCACGCTGATGAGCAGCGAGCACCGGCCCGCCAGCGTGACCTACGAGGGCGACACGTTCCACTTTGGACTCAGTGTCGGCTTGCAGAACGCCACCTCGGCCGGCGAGTTGATTCTCAACTCCACCGACCCCCACGAGCAGCCCTACCTGAACTATGACCTTTTCTCGGCCCCCTACGACCGGGAGCGGATGCGCGCCGCGCTGCGCACGGCGGCCCAGATCGCCGAACACCCGGCTTTCGCGGCTCACGTCGTCGAACAGCTAAACCCCACCAAAGAGGAATTGGCCGACGACGCCGTCCTGGACGATTGGATAATGCGGAACTGCTACACCCAACACCATATCTCGGGCACCTGTAAGATGGGGCCAAGCTCCGACCGCATGGCCGTGGTCAACCAGCACGGCCACGTCCACGGGCTGGAGGGATTGAGGGTGGTTGACGCCTCGGTCATGCCCGACGTGATCCGGGCCAACACCAACGCCACCACCATCATGATTGCCGAGCGGGTTTCCGACTGGATCAAAGAGGGTAAGTAGGTCAGCCACGCAGTGGCGTTTTCGTCGTTGGCATGGGTGAAACCCACCGGCGTAGGGGCACGGCATTGCCGTGCCCCTACGCCGTCTCCCTAGCCGTTCCGGCGAAGGCCGGAATCCAGAAATCCTCGCGCCAAAGGCACTCGTAGGGGCAGGTTTCCAACCTGCCCTTTTCCTTTGCCACGGCGGTTGTCATAACAAATGAGGGACCTGGGAAAGGCGTAACGGCGCCACCAAGGCTCACGGGCGGAAATCCCCCGCCGGGGTTCGAGTGGCCCACAAAGGTACCGGCGGACACAAACGTGGGTGCTGAGTGTTAGGGCGGGTTTAAAACCCGCCCCTACGTGCCGCGGGCCTGCTACCCTGGTTCCCGATTTTAGCCGGAACGATGGTGAGGGAGGCCGAGGACGCATGCAGGCGTCACGGTCCGGAATGACTCATCAAATGGGCCGGACTACCCAACCGGCCTAGCAGCGGCTAAAATCAAAGGGGCTTAGGCGAAAGCCCGGCAAGAGATTGATCCAGGACGGTACTGCCATGCCCGCGCGCCCAAAGGTGAGAATCGAACGGGACTCCATGGGTGAGATGGAAGTCCCAGCCGACGCCCTGTACGGTGCGTCGACGATGCGGGCGGTGTTGAACTTCCCCATCAGCGGCCTGCGCTTCCCCCGCTCTTTCATCCGGGCCCTGGGCCTGGTGAAGCAGTCCGCGGCCAAGACCAACATGGCCCTGGGTCTGTTGGAAGAGAAGACGGGCAACGCCATCGTATCCGCCGCCCAAGAGGTCATCAACGGCACTCTGGACGAACACTTTGTTCTGGACATCTTCCAGACCGGCTCCGGCACCTCCACCAACACCAACGCCAACGAGGTCATCGCCAACCGAGCCAGCCAGATCCTGGGCGGCGACCTGGGCTCCAGGCTGGTCCACCCCAACGACCACGTGAACCTGTGCCAGTCTTCCAACGACGTCATTCCCACGTCCATCCACCTGGCGGCCCTGCTGGGCATCAAAGAGGACCTGATCCCCGCCCTGGAGTTTCTGGCCGCCGAACTGGGCAAGAAGTCCGATGAGTTCTGGCCAGTCGTCAAGACCGGCCGCACCCATCTGCAGGACGCCACCCCGGTCCGGCTGGGACAGGAGTTCCAGGGATTTGCCGGGCAGGCCGAATACAGCGTGCAGCGGTTGCACCGGGCCCAAGAGGCGCTGGCCGAGGTCGCTCTGGGCGGCACCGCGGTGGGCACCGGCGTGAACACCCACGAGGAGTTCTCCGCCCGGACCTGCCGGACGGTCTCCGAAGCCTCCGGGGTGCTGATCAAGGAGACGGCCAACCACTTCCAGGCCCAGTCCTCTCTGGACGCGCTGGTTGAAGCCAGCGGAGAGCTTAAGACCATCGCCATCAGCCTGCACAAGATCGCCAACGACATCCGGTTCATCGCATCGGGACCCCGGGCGGGTCTGGGGGAGATTACCCTGCCCGAGGTCCAGCCTGGCAGTTCCATCATGCCGGGCAAGATAAACCCGGTGATTTCAGAATCGGTGATTCAAGTGGTGGCCCAGGTGGTGGGTAACGACGCCACGGTGGCCCTGGCGGGCCAGGGCGGCTACTTTGAGTTGAACACCATGATGCCGGTGGCGGCCCACAACATCCTGCAGTCCATCTCGCTCCTGGCCACCTCGGCCCACAACTTCGCCGACCAGTGCGTCAAGGGGATCACGGCCACCAGCGTGGGGCCGGACATGGTGGAGAAGGGTCTGATGCTGGGGACGGCATTGGCCCCGGCCATCGGTTACGACGCGGCGGCGGCCATCGCCAAAGAGGCCTCGGCCAGGGGCACCACCATCAGAGAGATGGCCAAAGAGAAAACGGACCTGTCCGACGCCGAGTTGGACGAGTTGCTCAACCTGGAGAAGATGACCGAGCCTGGCATCGGGACCGGCGGCCCAACGGGCGGAGGTTAATGGGCGGGGGCTAGTCGTTTGCCAGGTCTTCTTCGAACAGCGGCAGGCCCTGTTCGGTGGCTTTCATGAGGCATTCAAGGCAGCGGTCGGCCTGGGTATGGCCTTGGGCGGGCCAGAGGTTCTCCGCGGGCTGTCCGCAGAGATAGTCCGGCATGATCTCCTCGATGCCCATGTTCTCCAGGTAATGGACGAACCCGGTCTTTTTCTGGTTGACCCACCACCAGCGGGTGATGCTGTTGTCCAGTTCGTCCAGGTAGGTCTTGAATCTGTCTTCCCAACCGTCCTCGGGCATCACCACCAGCCAGCGGCCATGCTCCGAGTCCGGGTCGCGCTCGGCCTTTAGCTCGCCGTTCCTGATGTATTCCCGGATAGCGCGCTGGGAGATATTCAGGCGGCGGGAAGCATCTTGAATCGTCAGTTTTTCCACGCTGGCTCC
>CAYMZL010000339.1:0-3295 GCA_964394825.1 uncultured Dehalococcoidia bacterium
AGCCTCGGCGGTGTTGATCCGGTACTCGATGTCCTTGGGCGTGAGCAGGGTGGTGCCGGGCATGGGCAGAGCCCCCAGTTTCATCAGTCCCAGCATGGCCACGTACCATTCGGGGATCCGGGGCAGCATGATGAACACCCGGTCTCCCTTCTGGATGCCCCGGGCGCGAAGCGCGTTGGCGAACTTGTTGGACAGGACTTTCAGGTCCCAGAAGGTATGGTGTTGGACGTGCTCTCCGCTGGGGTCCACCGAGAGCAGGGCCAGCTTGGTGCGGTCATCGGCCCATCTGTCCACCACATCGAAGCCAAAATTGAAATACTCGGGGACTTCCAAGCGGTCGTTTTGGTAGGCCGCCTCGTAGTCCGTCATGTTGGGCGCAACGTCTCTCATAAAGCCCCTTCTCGTAAGCCATTCTGGGTCATGACCGAGTGTTGGGCTATTCTACACGCTACGCTGGGCCTGGGAAAGGTTGGCGATCGATTGCCAAACCGGCGGGCGTGGGTATAATTCCGTCAAGTTATTAGTGGCGCCAAGGGGGCAGGGGCGCAAGGGGCGCGAGGAGAGAGAACATGGCCGGAAATCTGGACGGCAAGACAACCCTGGTCACCGGCGGAGGGTCCGGCATCGGCCGGGCCGCCTCTTTGGCCTACGCCCGGGAGGGAGCGCGGGTGGTGGTGGCCGATATCAACGTCGAGGGCGGCGAGGAAACGGTCCAACAGATCAAGGAAGCCGGGGGCGAGGCCATCTTGGTCCACGCCGACGTTGCCAAGCCCGAGGATACCCAGGCCATGGTGGCCCAGGCGGTGGCGGCCTTTGGCAGTCTGGACTGCGCCTTCAACAACGCCGGCATCTCGGGCCGGGAGCGGTGGCTCACCGCCGAGTACCCGGAAGAAGAGTGGGACCGGGTCACGTCCATCAACCTCAAGGGCGTTTGGTTGTGCATGAAGGCCGAGATTCCCCAGATGCTGAAACAGGGGGGCGGGGCCATCGTCAACACCGCCTCGGTGGCCGGGTTGGTGGGCATCCGGGGCACGGCGGCCTACATCGCGGCCAAGCACGGCGTGGCGGGGCTGACCAAGGCGGCGGCCCTGGAATACGCCGCCTAGGGCATCAGGGTCAACTCGGTGTGCCCCGGGTACATCCGCACCCCGTTGGTGCAGGGCATATTCGACACGGTGGAAGGCTACGAGGACCAGGTCAAGTCGCGGCACCCGGTGGGCCGGCTGGGCGAGCCCCAAGAGATCGCCGAGGCTGTCATGTGGCTGTCCTCGGACGCAGCGTCCTTCGTGACCGGACATAACATGGCCGTGGACGGCGGCTATACCGCGCAATGAGGTGATCCAGGATGCCCATCGACCAGCAGACCCGCCGGCGCATGTCCAAGACCGGGCTGACCGCGCTGGACCGGGACCAGGCCTGCCCAGGGTTCGTGCTCTACTGCCCCATGGGGGGCTCAGGCGACGTGTACCTGATCAACCTGGATGGGGAAGAGGCCCATCATTGGAGCCTGCCTCATCCGCCGGGACTTTACGGCTACCTCCTACCCAACGGCAACCTGTTCTACGGCGGGAGGACCCGCGACGACACCTGGGACCGGTTTCCCTCATGGAAGCGGTTCAAAGGCGGCGTGATGTTGGAAGCAACCCCCGCCGGCGAGATCGTGTGGGAGCACCACGACCGGGACCATCATCATGACGCCCGGCGAACGGACTCCGGCGGCGCGCTTTATCTCGCCGTGGAGGAAATGCCGCGGGACCTGGCCGCCAAGGTGAAGGGCGGTGTTCCGGAACCAGATGGTGGCGCGATGTGGGCCGACGTGATCGTTGAGGTCGACGCCGCCGGAGACCGGGTCTGGGAATGGCATGCCGCGGAACACCTGGACGTGGAGACCGACGTTATTACGTTCAACGACCACCGTGCTGAGTGGAGCCACGGAAATACGGTGGTCCCACTGCCCGATGGCCGGGTCATGTTCAGTTTTCGGAATATCTCGACCGTGGGTATCATCGACAAAGCCAGCAACGAGATTGTTTGGAGATTGGGGTACGAGACCTTAGCCCAGCAACACGACCCCAGCATGCTGCCCAACGGCAACATCTTGATCTTCGACAACGGCTCCCATCGCCGGGAAGAACCATTGCCTTCGTCCAGGGTGATCGAGATCGACCCCCACTCCAACCGGACCGTGTGGGAATACCGCGACAACCCGGCCTACAATTTCTTCAGCCCCTACATCTCCGGAGCGCGGCGCTTGGGCAACGGAAACACTCTGATCACCGAGGGGATGTTCGGGCGTATGTTCCAGGTCACGCCCCAAGGCGAGGTGGTGTGGGAATACATCAATCCCCATTTCTTCACCGACGTTGAAAATCTGGTTGTGAACCGGGTATTTCGGGCGACCCATTACATGCCGGGAGAGATACCTTGGCTGTAAGGGCGAGAACCGCCATGGTTGATGCGGAGCAGGGCGGGTTAAAAACCCGCCCCTACTGACAGCGGACGGGCGCATATGTTCGCCCTTTGAAGCATCATTGTGGACTATCCACCCCTATGTTGGATTCACAATGACATTTGACCCTGAGAAGCATGCCCGTGGCTCAATCCGATTGCCTCGTTACGACTACACCCAGCCGGGCGCCTATTTCATAACCATCTGTGCCGCTGACCGGCGGTGCATATTTGGTGAAATAATAGATGGAGCGATGCGGCTAAATAAGTATGGATTGATTGTGGCTGCACAATGGGCTGGATTGCCGAAGCATTATTCCAACGCAACGCTAGATGAATTCATACTGATGCCAAACCACGTCCACGGGATAATCTGCCTCACAGACGGCCTATACCCGTCCGTAGGGGCGGGTTTTAAACCCGCCCGCACCTCGGCGCAATCCAAACCGCGCCATGGGCTACCAGAGATCATCCGAGGGTTCAAGACGTTTTCATCCCGGAGAATCAACCAACTCCGAGGCGCGATTGGCGCACCAGTTTGGCAGCGAAACTATTACGAACATGTGGTGCGCGATGAAGGTGACTTGGATGTCATCAGAAGATATATCGTTGAAAACCCGTTCAAATGGGCGGAGGACCCGGAAAATCCTCTGGCTCGTAGGGTGGCTGCGGGAGGTTGGTAGGCGGCCAAGAAAGGTATCAAGGCGAAGCAGGGCGGGTTAAAAACCCGCCCCTACGGGCGTTGTGGATTGGGCCTTTGTTAGTTTCTCCGATTTCCCGTTATTCACGGGAGCCCGTTAGTCCACAAACTTCGACCAGGCTTGGGGCAGCCGGGCCAGCGCCTCCC
>CAYMZL010000340.1:0-3292 GCA_964394825.1 uncultured Dehalococcoidia bacterium
CTCGGGGTGGGCCTGTGGTTGGGGTAGGGGGGTGCCGACCGGCGGGCAGCTTGGCGGCGGGGTTTGGTTGACCAGACAAGCCACAACGCGGAGACTACCCCGCCATTATCAGGTTGTAGCGCTAGTCCCGAAGAACAATAATTTAGGTCACAGGGGGAATGAGCGATGACCAATTTAGATCAACCCGAGATCGCCCACCTCGGGATGGTGCAGAACGTCATCACAAGGATGGCGTCTAACAGTTTCGCCCTCAAGGCGGTGACCGTGACACTCACCGCTGGCGTGTTGGCCTTCACCGGGGCCGTGACGGACCCTTCTCCGAAAATTTTACTGGCGGCCCTGGTCCCGATTGTCATGCTGTGGGGCTTGGACGCGCAGTATTTGCGTTTGGAGCGCCTGTTCAGGCGGCTTTACGACGCGATCCGGCGGGGTGAGGTAGAGGAACCGTTCAGTATGGACATCACCCCTTACGCTCCGGTCGAGCAGCACGTGATCCGGATAGCTGTGTCCTATTCGGTGGTTGCGTTTTATGCCCCCATCGTACTAGTTTTGCTTGTACTCTGGGGAGTAATTTCTGCGTGATTAGGAAGGTGTATCATGGCCAAGAAGCGCGCGTTCTTCAGTTTCGATTTCGACGAAGACCAAAATCTCAGGAATCACATGGTTGGTCAGATGAAGTTGCCAGAGTCACCTTTTGAAGGTGCCGACTGGTCAATGAAGGAGGCCGCCCCGCAGAAGAACTGGGAGGAGGAAGCGGAAGCCAGGATAAAGCGTTGCGATATTGTGGTGGTGCTCGTCGGCCCGAAAACTCACAAGGCACCGGGAGTGCTCAAAGAAGTCGCGATTGCGCGCCGTCTGGAGAAGCCGATAGTCCAGATCATCGGTTACAAGAACAGCAGCCCGACGGCGGTCCCAAATGCGGGACGATTGTTAAGTTGGACCTGGCCCAACATGGCCAATGTCCTTAGTTAACTTGCGTTGAAGCTTTTCGGTCTGGGGGGAAGTGCGACAGGTCCGCCGTGAAGGGCAATCAAGTGAAAAAATGCTGGCGGTTATTTCCGCTTGCGGGTTGACCGCCTTACGACCTCGCCACGCGAGTTCATCACGCCCACCGTCGTACCCTTGGTGACCTCCAGCGCCTTCTCGGTGGCCGCCGCGTCGGCACCGGCGATGTAGACGGGCTTGCGGAAGCCCCGCAACTGCCGGAGGCCGTCCCGGGCGGTGTTCTCCGTCTCGACCTCGATGGCCGACTTGGGCGTAATCACGTCGGGGCCTTGCCCCCGGTTGTACTGCGCGCCCTTCCGCCGGGCGATGCGGTTGGCCGTGTCGTCGTGCTTCGTAGCCATAGTTGAGTTCCTTGTGTGAACGACAAGATGTTTCGGTTTCCCCGTAATATGGTCGTCGCGCGGAGCGGTTCAAGGCGGCAAGGACCTCAACGCGATGATGGTTGGCGAGGGGTGGGCGTTGGCATATCGTGACTACTCGGAGAAGTACGTCCCGCATGAAAACGTTGCCAGAGCGGCGAGGAAGGGCATTTGGGCCATGCAGTTTGTGCCACCGAGGGAATAGCGGAAACGGTGAACTAAGGCCGACAACAGGAGGGCAACATGCCTGGAGTAATTTCAGATAGCGTATCGAATGCACAGAAAGAACAGGCCGAAAAACAAAAGGAAATCACCATTGAAATTATATCCCGCGTTGCGACCGTGACCTATGACCGCGCAATGGCATATACGAATATCGTAATAATTGCTGGGTATGCGGCGGCATTTACGGTTTGGAGTTTTACCAAGAACCACTTGCCGGAGTGGGCAATGTTATCCACGGCACTTCTGTTGATTATCTCAGTCTCCGTATTTGTGGCGTTCGAAACCTTCAAAATGATTTTGAATAGCCGCCATATTATGAAAATGGGAAGTGTTGTAAAGCCAGCCCAAACATTTGAACAATTTCAAAAGGCCCTGAATGACCATAAGGCCGAGGAAACCCGCCAAATGCTCTGGATGGTTCGCGTTTGGGTGCCGACCCTTGTTATCGTTATTTCAACAGGGTATGGCGCTATTGGTATCCTCGCTTACAATTTCCTTCTCAGGCTGATCAAGATGGCAGCCTAAAGAATGATCCCCAACCTCGACATCTACCGCTCCGCCAACGAACTCATCGAGCAGCACGCGGAGGACGCCCCCATCCACGCGGCCATGCGGGCCGACGAGCTTATGGACGCGGGCGACATGGGGGGCCGGGCGGTGTGGGTCAGGATCGTGAAGGCGGTTGAGGAGTTGCTGTCAGAGGAACGGCCTGACGATGCGAAGGTACATTAGACCCCGGACCTCCACAGAGGGCAACGGCCTGGGGCCTCGGGGTGCGCCCGTGGTTAAGGTAGAGGAGTTACGCGCCCGCCTGTCGTCGCCGCCGCCAGCCGACTATCCCCAACATAGCCAAGGCGCTCCCGAATAATGGCAGGGCTGCCGGCAGCGGGACGGGAGTTAAAGTCGGGACCGCCCAGTCGAAACAACATGCGTCGATATCTGTTTTGATAGGGGTTAACCCCAAAGCCCAGGGCTCAGTGCATGTGCCGGCGAAGATGAGGAGGGGGTCGCAAAAGCCAATGGTGGTGCTGACCGACAGGCCATCGAAAAAGACACTATCGGGAATTCCGTAGACGTTTAGCCTCGCGGATACTGAAGTCGAAATCGTGGGGACAGGATCAAGAGGGTTCACAGGGTTCAACACGCTGTTGATTGCGATTATGATCGGCTGAGCGTTTGGAAACAGCTCCGTACCGAAAACCGAGGTGTAACTGCCGACAGCGAAACTTATGTCAACCGTTCCCACCCCAACTACGGGAAGGCCAGTGATGCCTGTAACACCAGTACCGTCGAACTGGACCACGGCAGCCTGGGGCTGGGTCCCCTGCGCGAAAACCAGGGGGACCAAGATCAATACGCCCAAGACATAGCGTATGATTAACGCGAACCTGCGTTGAAGAATTCTCACCCTCTGTCTCCCTGAGTTCCCCGCCGGTTGTCCCGGCTTGGTGTTGTCGCCACGCAACGGCTTCAAAACGCAGGGCAGAGCGAAGTTGTATCCGGGGGCCGTCGAACTCCGCACCACGTAGATGGGTCGTCAACCGCCACGAGATATTACGTTTACCATAACGTGGGAATGGTTGTACAGTCAAGATTTCGTGGAAAATGACCCCACTGGGACTGCTTGCTTTGGGAGGCGAAGGAAGGTGGCCAGCGACGACGCCTCTATTCCAGACGCCATGTGCGGTGACGAACGGCGCTTC
>CAYMZL010000341.1:0-2811 GCA_964394825.1 uncultured Dehalococcoidia bacterium
ATGAACGGAGCAGAACTAAAAGCGACGTTAAAATCCGGCGGCCGGGTGTTCGGCACCATGATTTCAATCAGCCGCAACCCCAAGTGGGTGCCCATCCTGGACAGCGTGGGCCTGGACTACGTGGTTATCGACACCGAACACAATTACCGGAGCCGCGGCGAGTTGGGCGATTTCCTGATGATGATGAACACCAGCGGAGTTGTCCCCATCGTCCGTATTCCCATCCCCGATGCCCACTACGTGACCATGGCCATGGACGCCGGGGCCCAGGGCGTGCTGGCGCCCTACTGCGAGACCGTGGACCAGGTTAAAGAGGTGGTGGGCGCGGCCAAGTGGCGTCCCCTCAAGGGCGAGGCCGTCGGCCGGTTGATAAATTCGGGGGAACACATCAGCGACGACACCAAAGCCTACTTGGAGGCGCGCAACAAGAACAGCATCGCCATCATCGGCATCGAGAGCGTGGCCGCGGTCGAAAATTTGGAAAAGATGCTGCAGGTGCCGGGCATCGACGGCATCTTCGTCGGACCCAACGACATGAGCATCTCCCTGGGCATCCCCGACCAGTATGACCAGAAGGTGTACCAGGACATTGTCAAGAAGGTCATCGACACATCCGAGGCCCACGGCATCGCCACTCTGGTGCACCAACAGACGCCGGAGCTGTCCACCTACTGGATCTCCCAGGGCGCCCGGTTCATCCTCCACGGCACCGACCGCCGCGCGCTGACCGAGGGGTTCAAGTCGGACTTCGGCCGGCTAAGAGACTTCGCGAAAGATATTTAGTCTTTTTGGAGATGACCGATGCGTGTCGGGGCGTCCCGATGCATCGGGACGCCCCTACCTGTCTGGAGAGAATTTCGTAACCGTAGCCTCCCTCCCCGTCGTTCCGGCGGAAGCCGGAACCCAGAGATGCAACACATCCAGGGTAGCTGCTATCGAGTCAATTGGTTCAAACGTATGTAGGGGCACGGCACTGCCGTGCGCCCCTACATCATTGGCAGGGTAATGGGTGCGTTCCGAACTGAGCGGTCTCAAGAGCGCTTTCCTGGATTCCGGCGTTCGCCGGAAAGACGGGGACGACGCGTTTGGCGTCGGTTTACTCCCGGTGCTCTCTAAGAAACTCCAGCACCAGCCGGTTCCAGATCTCCGGCTGTTCCCAGAAAGCGGCGTGCCCGGCTTCGGGAACCGTCTCAAACCGGCAATCAGGGATATGCTCGGCCACCAACCGCATCATCGCCGGCGGCGAGAGCAGGTCCGCCCCGCCCGCCAGCATCAGCACCGGGGTTTCCATGGTGGCCAGCCGGGCGTAGGTCATGGGGCCGTGGGGCGATTGGGCCGCCTCGGGGCTGATCTGGTGGCGGCTCCCCTCCTCGATCTCCAGCCAGCGGGCCGTGCCCTCTGGATTGATGGCCCGGTACGACGGCCCCACTTCCCGTAGAACGATGGGCAGGTCTTGAATCTCCGGTGGCCGCAGCCGGTGCTGGACCTCCAAGTAGGACGCGTCCTGGACCCCGGTGAAGCTGCTGGAGACCACCAGGCTGATCACCCGTTGCGGGTATTCCAGGGCGAAGTCCAAGCCGACTATGCCCCCGGCCGCCGTAGACACCAAATGGAACTGGCCGAGCCCCAGATTGTTCGCCAGGGCCTCCAGGTCGTCGCTGGCCGACCCTGGCCCCGCCCCCGAGATCATCGAATCCGACCGGCCCCAGTTCCGCCGGTCGTAGGCGACGCAGCGATAGCCCGCCTCGGTGAACACCGGCTCCTGGTGCCCCCAACTATCGGTGGTGCCCGATGCGGCGTGGAGGAACACAACCGGCGTTCCGTCGCCGCCCGCATCCTTGAACCACAGCCGCACTCCAGGGATCTCTAAGTAGGGCATTTTGCTGTTCCTCCGTCTCGCG
Organism: uncultured Dehalococcoidia bacterium; assembly: GCA_964394825.1. GTDB lineage: Bacteria > Chloroflexota > Dehalococcoidia > Lucifugimonadales > UBA3495 > UBA9611. The sequence continues at coordinate 1,902 of CAYMZL010000341.1, forward strand.
TCGTAATCTGATAACGAATTGCTTGGCGTCACATTACCAGATTGCGTAAGTGGTCAAACACCGGCCATGCGGACCATCGTCCTTGATGGCTGGGAATGGGAGACCATCTTGACCGGAGTCTGGGTCGCCGGAGTGATGCTTGCGATGCTGCTGACCGCCACGACGTGGATGTATCGGAGGCAGACGGCGTAGGGGGCTGTTAACGGCCAGCCTTCAGCGCTCGGCATTCAGAGTTGCCGGTTGCCTCTCGGCTCGGCTCCCATCTGGCGCGTAGGGTCTCCACCACGGCTACTTAAAAAAGTAAAGTTCGGCGTTCTGAGCCACGATACTTAGAGGACGAAAGAGCCGCTCGAGATTAGCACGGGCACTGGCGATGAGGTCATCATAGGTCAGAATGCGAAGCTTGCTCTGTTGGGCTTGAAGCGTGACCAATTTGTGCCGATTCTCCTCCGAAAGTGACTCAGACCTGCCGATTACGACGAGACAACGAGGGTTGGTCGAAATCCCAACTAGCTCCTGTTCTTCTTCTACTTTTAGCTTGTTATTGCCTATGTATTGAACCCAATCTGCGATCTGGTTGATTGCGTGGGTTAGTTCTTCTCGTTGTTGCCCATCCTTCCGAAAAAGTTCTCGGATGGGGGCTTCGATTTCGACCAATAGGTAGTCATTATATGGTTCGCGGAATACGAAATCGCTGATTCTATCTCCAAAGGGCAGCTTCGACCAGAAACGTTCGCTCGTCGGACACAGAAGTTCGGGATGTCGCTTTAGGAATTGATGGACCGGCTCTTCCGGGCCATCTAATAGCGCCTCAAACTCATCTAGCAGCGATGCATAAAACTTTCTCGACGCGCCTCGGCTATCGAGACCACTCAGGGCGGCGCCGAGCAAATTCTTCCGAGCAACTGCG
>CAYMZL010000341.1:2821-3292 GCA_964394825.1 uncultured Dehalococcoidia bacterium
AACAGTGGATAGACCTCGATCGCTTCCCAACCAACTGGTAGCCTGAAACGACTGTGGAGGATGAATTGTTCATCATCCGGCCCCACCGATGCCGTCGGTTTGTCGGCAGGTACAACAACTCCCTGCATCTGCATATCAAATTCATTGTGGATAGATAGCAGGCAGACAGGACGTGCAGGTGGTGGAGGTATTTCCATGTTGTCTATAACTGCCCTTGTTGCGTAAATTAAGGGGTGGGCTCTCCCTAGCTCCTTACTCGTTCCCATCGGGTCTGTTGTGGTAAGGACCAATTCTGGGCCTTTGTCACCAGGATGGTACGTCGAGGGGTCGTCCGGTAAGTGGATCACATTCTCTGATAACATGGGAACCAGTTCCATGAGGCTTTGTTTCACGTCACAACATCGAACTATCGGTGTTCCCTCTAATAGCTTATCGTAGCGGACCAAGATGCCATCGTCGCAGCGAACGACG
>CAYMZL010000342.1:0-3290 GCA_964394825.1 uncultured Dehalococcoidia bacterium
ACATCGACCCGTCCCAGCACGAAACGAAAACACGCGCGAACTTACAGGCCGTCCTGGACGTCAAGGGGGATATGGAAAAGGCCGGCTTGCCGGTGGCGGTGGTCAGCGTCGGTGGCGCCCACTGCTACGCCCAAGCCATTCAGATGCCGGGGGTGACCGAGGTCCGGGCGGGGCGCTATCCGCTGATGGACCACCGGCTCAAGTCGTTCCTGCCCGAGCTTGCCCCGGCGGCCAGGGTGCTGGCGTCGGTGATTTCCCACCCGATCGGCGGCATGGCGGTCTTGGACGCTGGGCACAAGGCCATGGCCCCCGACCAAGGCAGGCCCGTCCTGGAGGGAGTGGAAGGCGGCGCCGCCACCCGGTTCAGCGCCGAGCACGGCATCGTGGAACTTGAGGGCGACGCCCAGAAAAAGCTGAACCCCGGAGACAAAGCCTGGTTGGTGCCCTACGAACTGGGCGCCTGCGTTAACCAATTCGACTACATCCGCGCGGCCAAGGGCGGCAAGCTAGAGGGCTTCTGGCCCATCTCAGCCCGGGGACGCCTCGCTTAGGAAACTCGTACAGAAGCCCCCCTTTCGTAAAGGGGGGTTGGGGGGATTTCGGAGTTTTTATGGAAGAAATATACCGGCCTCAGCCTGGGACGCCCATGGAAGACCTGGACACTCCTTGTTTGGTCATCGACATGGAAGCCCTGGATAACAACATGGACGTCATCGCCAACTGCTACGAAGGGCGCAGCGCCAAGCTCAGGGGACACGCCAAGAACCACAAGACCCCGGCCATCGCCCACCGGCAGATACGCCGGGGCGGCACCGTGGGCGGGGTCTGCGCCGCCAAGGTATCCGAGGCCGAAGTCATGGTCCACGGCGGCATCCCCAGCGTGTTCATCACCTCCGAGATCATCGGGTCCCTGAAGATCGACCGGCTCTGCGCCCTGGCGGACCAGGCCGAGATGCTGGTGTCCTGCGACCAGGCGGCCAACGCCCGGGACCTCTCCAAGGCCGCCCGGGCCAGGGGCGTGGAACTGGGGGTGGTCATCGAACTGGAAACGGGACTGCGCCGCTGCGGGGTCCGGGAGATGGACGCCGGCGTGGCCCTGGCCAAGGAGATTGCTTCGCTGCCGGGCCTGCGCTTTCGCGGCATCATGAGCCATCAGGTGATCCCAGCGATGCCCGACCGGGAGGACCGGGCCGTGGAGGCCAACCGGGCGATCAAGGGCGTGATCGACCTGAAGGACGCCATCGAGGGGGCCGGGCTCCCGGTGGAGATCGTCTCAACCGGAGAGACCTGGAGCTACGACGTGGCTGCGGATATCCCCGGCGTGACCGAGATACAGGGCGGAAGCTACCTGATGATGGAGACCCACTACGGCTATATGAGCGAGTTCCATTACGCCGGCATGATACTCACGACCATCATCAGCACCCCACGGCCCGGCATCGCCATCGGAGATGCCGGCGTCCGTGCCGTCAGCAGTCTGCTGGGCATGCCCGAGGTGTCCGGCCGCCCCGGCGTGACCGTGGAATCCATGGACAGTGACCACGCGGTATTCAAGGTTGAGTCTGGAGATAGCCTAAAGATCGGCGACCAGGTGCTGCTGATACCGGCCCAGCAGGACGCCATGGTCAGCCGCTGGGACCGCTTCATCGGCCTGCGCAACGGCAAGGTGGAAGTGGTCTGGGATATTCAGGCCCGCGGCTGTCACAACTGAGCTGTCGGCTACTCCGGCACCGGCCCAAACTCCGACGTGTTCATCAGGTAGGTGTTCTGGGCCACCAGCAGCCCTCGGACCCGGGGGACGTATGTCCCGGTCCACTCGGGGTCGGCGGCCACGGCGTCCTTGGCCTCTTTCAGGTGCTTCAGGTCGTCGAAGGCCCAGATGTGGGTCACTTGGTTCAGGTCGCCGACGTCGCTGTAGTACCAGCCCGCCAGCTTCACCCCGTGACGTTTCCGGATGGGGATGGCCACTTCCTCCACCGCCGACATGTAGTCGGGCACAGAGCCGGGCTTGAAGGTGTACATGCGGAAGTCGAAGACCATCTTGTTCTTCTTCATGAATTCCGGAGTGCCGTCGGCTGGCACGTCGCCCACTATTGGGTAGACCGGCGCGAAGCCGGGAGAGTTCATGATCCAGGTCTTCTGGGACTCCACCAGCGGCTGGGCCCTGGGGACGTATTTCTGGGTCCATTCGGGGTCGGAGTGAAACGCCTCTTGGGCCTCTTTCATATGTTTGGCGTCGTTGTAGCCCCAGATGTGGACCACCTGGTTCAAAGCCCCGATCTCGCTCCAATACCAGCCGGCCAGCGTCACGCCGTGGCGCTGCCGGATGGGCAGGCTGATCTCCTTCACCCCGGCCCGGTACTCGGGAGTGGCCCCAGGCTTCAACGTATACATCCGAAAGTCGTAGATCATCAGTTTCTCCCAGTTAGTTAAGTTCCATTTGATCCCCCATTTCGCAAAGGGGACTAGGGGGATTTCCGCCGCTAACCCGTGTGTTGCAGGACGAACTCGCCGATGCGGGCGATGGCCTTGCGGGCCTCGGGCAGGATGGGCGCGAAGTGGTGCCAAACGTGGGGCATGTCGTCCCACACCTCCATCTCCACGGGCACCCCAGCTTCCTTGGCCTTGAATTTCAACATGGTGGAGTCGTCCAGCAAGACCTCGATGCCGCCCACCTGGAGCAGCAGAGGAGGCAGACCCGTGAGGTCGGCGTGGATCGGCGACGCCAAGGGGGCCTTGGGGTCCTTGCCGTCCAGGTACACTTCGGCGATCTTTAGGATGTTTTCTTTGGACACCGAGGGGTCGGCCTCGGCGTTGGTGGTGTAAGACTGGCCGGTGGCCTCCATATCGGCCCAGGGCGAGATGCAGACACCGGCGGCGGGCATGGGTTCGCCCACGTGCCGGAGGGCGACCAGTGCCGCGACGGTCAGACCGCCGCCGGCCGAGTCTCCGCCGATCACCATCTTCTCCGGGGCGATGCCCTGAGAGAGCAACCAGCGGTAGGCGGACACCGAGTCCTCCACCGGAGCGGGGAAGGGTATCTCCGGGGCGAGGCGGTAGTCCAGGGCCAGGACCCGCGCCTTGGCCGCCCTGGCCAGGTGGGCCAGCATCACCCGGTGCGTGCGGGCCGAACCGAATAGGTATCCCCCTCCGTGAAGGTACAGCACCACGCGGCCGTCCTGGGATTCGGGGGCGCTGATCCATTCGGCGGGCACCCCGTTGACGCCCACCCGCTTGGTCTTTATATCGTCGTCCAGGGGCAGGGACGACATGATCCGCTCGTAGGATAG
>CAYMZL010000343.1:0-3268 GCA_964394825.1 uncultured Dehalococcoidia bacterium
GGAATCCAGGGAATTTGCGCATAATGATGATTGGCTAAAGTGGTCTTTCTGGATTCCGGCCTGCGCCGGAAAGACGAGCCACTCGGGGATGTTCAATCGAGTGAAATTCGGGATGACTCATGTGAAATGTGTGGAAAGTGCATCCCAGGGCTTATTTACCCACTGGGCCTAGCCGGTGGCGAGCACGACCGTACCGGTGGAAGACAGCGAGCCGCCGGTGCCGTTGACGATGGCCAACTTCGCGCTCTGGCTGGGGTCCCGCTTGCTCTTCACCTGCCGGTCCCCCGCCTCGCCTCTCAGTTGCCGGACGGCCTCCACCAACAGGAAGCTGCCGTACATGCCGGGGTGGGTGTAGGACAGGCCGCCGCCGCTGGTGTTCAGAGAGAAGTCACCGCCGGGAGCGGTCCGCTGATTAGCCACGAAGTCCGCGGCCTCTCCCGGCGCGCAGAACCCCAGGCTCTCCAGGGTCACCATCACGGTATAGGTGAAAGAGTCGTAGATCATGGTCAGGTCCAGGTCATCGTGGGTGACGCCGGCCCGTTGCATGGACCGGGGACCTGACTTTCGGGCCCAGGTCGAGGTGTAATCGGGCATCTGGCTCACGATATTGTGGTCGTGTCCTTCGCCGGCGCCCAACACCCAGACCGGCTCTTTCTTGAGGCTTCTGGCCCGCTCAGCGGTGGTCACGATGATGGCCGCCCCGGAATCGGTGACCAGGCAGCAGTCGAAAAGGTGAAAGGGCCAGGACACCCAGCGGGAATCGTGGTACTCGTCGAAGCTCATTGTGGTGTCGTGCATCATGGCCTTGGGATTCAGGTTGGCCCATTTGCGGGTGGCCACGGCGATCTCGGCCATGCCTTGGCGGGTGCGTTCTTCCCCGAATTGGTGCATGTACCGTGTGCAGGCTAGAGAGTAGTTGACGGGCGCGCCGATGATTCCGTAGGGCGCTTCGTACTGGGCGTAGGGCAGGTTTCCGTCGGCGGGAAACCGGGCCCTGGCCGAACGCCCAGCCTGTCCGTGGGTGATCAGGGCCACCTCGCAGTAACCGGCGCGGATGGCCGCCATGGCGTGGGCCACGTGGATCACGAAAGACGACCCTCCGACGGTCGTGCTGTCGGTGAACGTCGGGTTGATGCCCAAGTACTCCGCCGTGACCAGCGTGGAGCCCCCGGCGGTCAGGAGGCCGTCCACGTCGCTCTTGGCTAGACCGGCATCCTCCAGCGCGTTGTGGGCCGCCTCCGCGTGATGCTGCAGAGAAGACTTGTCCGGGACGTTGCCCATAACGTCCGATTCGGCCACTCCCACGATGGCGATATCCCGCTGTCCCGTGGTCCCTGTAGTCATTGAATAATCCTCGTTTGCCGCCTGTGGCGGGCCGGCCACGCTGAAACCCAACCGATGTTACAACACCGGTGGGGACATCACAACACCACGGCGCCGGCGCCAGAACTTTTAGAGGAAATGATAGTTTTTATCATGATAGAATGGTGCTGGGACGTCCGCATGGCCTGTCCGGGCAGGCGTACTGCCGTTCTGAGGTGCATATGGCCAGCAATTTCTGGATGATGATAAATAACGAAGAGAACTTCCGCATCACCCAAGGCCGGGGGTTCACTCTTCTTGGTCTTAAGGCCCAACACCGGCGCAAGGTGCAGCGGATCTCCGAAGGGGATCGGGTGCTCCTCTACATCTCCCACATACGCCGGTTCGCGGCCACCGCAACCGCGATGTCTTCGTTCTATGAAGGCGAGGAGCCGATCTGGGTCAACGAGGGGAGCACGGGATTTCCCTACCATATAAAGTTGAAACCCGGCGTGATCTTGGACGACAACCAGTTCATCGACGCCAACCTGCTGGCCCCGCGTCTGGAATACGTGAAGCGGTGGAACCCCGAGGACTGGTACATGGCCTTTCAGGGCAATCTTCATCTGCTGCCCAAGAACGACTTCACATTGATCGAAGAAGAGATGAAGAAGATTCACTTTGGCAAGGGATACGTTCCGGCGGACTTCACGCCCACTCTTGGCAATCAACGCCGGAGGCGTTCCGGAGGCCGGAGGAATAAACCAGTCCGCGCCGAGCAGGACCGGCCGGCCCAGCCCGCCTAAGGGGCGATTGCCGCACCGTCGGCAAGCCCACTTTTGTTGCGTAGTCTTTGGCGGGATTCCAGGAGCGCCCCGTTTATCTCTTCTTGGACGTATGGGTCTGATTCGGACGCCAACCAACGCTTCAAGGATTTGATTGCCTCAGGTGTAGCGATCTGACCCAGGGCCCAGGCGGCGTGGCCTCGCACCAGCGGTTCAGCGGTTTCCAAGGCGGAAACCAGCGCCGGGACCCCTGCTTCGTCCCGGTTGTTTCCCAGCGCCACGCAGGCGTTCTTCTGCAGGCCGGCGCGTTTGGCCCGCATGATTGAAGTCCCTTGGAACCGCCTTCGAAACTCCTCTTCGCTCAGGGCCAATATCTCCACCAGATCGAGCTGTCCCGACGGGCCCACGGCTTCCGCCGCGGGAATGGGCTGAAGGGGCAGGTCTGCCTTGCGGTTGACCGGGCACACGTCCTGGCAGATGTCGCATCCGAAGACCCAATCGCCGATCAGGGGCCTCATCTCCAGGGGAATCACTCCCCGGTTCTCGATGGTCTGGTAGGAGATGCAACGGGCGTTATCCACGACGAACGGGGCGATGATGGCGCCGGTGGGGCAGTCGTCGATACAGCGGACGCAGGTCCCGCAGGTCTTCTTCAAGGGCGGGTCCGGTTCCAACTCCAGGTCGGTCAACACCTGTCCCAGCAGCACCCAGGAACCGTGGGACTGGGTGAGGATGTTGGTGCTTTTGCCGAACCAGCCCAAGCCGGACCGGGCCGCTGCCGCGCGGTCCAGCATCGGGCCGTCGTCCACGTACCACCGGGCGGCCACCGGGGTTCCCAGGCTCTCTTCCAGGCCGCGGACAAAGGACTTCATCCGCCGCTTCATGGTGCGGTGATAGTCCTTGACCCGGGCGTAACGGGCCACTTTGCCCTTGCCGGGTCCGGTTTCTTCCATGCCGTCCGGACCTAGGTAACTGAGCCCCAGACAGATGATGGAGCGGGCGCCGGGGAGCAACTCCTGCGGGTCTGAACCGCGCCGGACCCGGGACTCGGTGAACCATGGGAGGCCATCCATCTGCCCGGCTTTGATCCGGGTGAGGGCGGCTTCCCGGTCTTCGGCGAACTCATCGGCCCCGGTGATTCGCACCAGGTCGAACCCGCATTGAATGGCGTAACTGGTGAT
>CAYMZL010000344.1:0-3247 GCA_964394825.1 uncultured Dehalococcoidia bacterium
CCTGTGACCCCCTGCGTGTAAAGCAGGTGCTCTAACCAACTGAGCTAACCACCCGCATCTTCAGGTTAATGATAGTTGGGGCTTTGCCATGGCGTAAAGGCCCAACACCTTCATGTTGGCTGGCAGACCTAGTTCGCACCCGCCTCCCACCGCCATCCACAAGACAACCCAATGGAACCTGGGCGTAACCAATCGGCCGCCGTGGAAGTCTTCCGAATGCAGAGAGATCAACCGATGTTTAGGGGCGTAAATTTTGGTTTAACAGATGCTAAACCATATACCTAAGGAGGTACGTTCGATGGGACTCATACAAGAAAGCGATGTCGGCAAGGTGCTGGCAGACCAGGAATTCATGGGGCAGGTTGTGTCGGGACTGATCGAGGATTCAAGCACGATGGACACCTTGGTCGATGAAATAGCCGGCAATGTCCAGGACGCCCTGGAAAACGATTCAGACCTGCGGCAGCGGCTCGTCAGCGCAGCGATGTCTAACGAGGTGTTCAAGCAGAAGCTGGTCCATAAGCTCATCGAAGAGCTCGCCGACTAGGTCTTGGACTGTCCGTCCAGCCTGGCGCCCCTTTAGACATACAAGCCCGGACGCAGTGGTCTGGGGTCTGCCTTTGCAATCCTTCAAGATTGCAAGGGACGAGAAGCTGACGGTGCGTGCCCGTTGGCCTTCGGCCGGTGCCGCCTTAAGTGGGGGCATCGGCCTTTATGCTTAGACCGCAAGAAGTCAGGGAAATCCCGGCCTCCTTAGAGCGCATAAGCGAACGTTTTTTGATACGGTGCGCAGCTACGGACGCACAGCGCTTGCGGTTTGAGTAGCGAAAAGCAGTCGCTCTAACCGGCTGAACTAGCCGCCCAATTCGCCCTGCTTTTGATAGTTTGGTTTCCGCATCTTCGCTTAAATATCAGACCGCGGCTAGCGGCCTTTGAAGCTGGGCGCCCGCTTCTCAAGAAAGGCCAGGCGCGCCTCCTCGGCGTCCTCGGACCCGCCCAGAATCCCGCCGGCGTTGGAGGTCAGCACCATGGTGTTCTCCAGGGTGGTGTCCATGGCCGTGCGCATGATCCTCTTGCTGACCCACTGCACCATGGGCGGCACCCGCATGATGCGGCCGCACAGGTCGCGGGTGGTCTGCTCCAACTCGCTGGAGTCCACCAGGTAATTGAGCAATCCCCATTCGAAGGCCCGCTGGGCGTCCAGTTGCCCGGTGTAGGCGAACTCCAGGGCCCGGCCCAGTCCGGCCATCTTGGGCAGGTAATAGCTGCCGCCGTTCTCGAAGATCTGGCCCAGTTGGTGGTAGCCGACGAAACGGGTGGCCTCGCAGCCGACGCGGATGTCGCAGTGCAGGGCCATGTCCATGCCCGAGCCCACGGCCGCCCCGTTGATCATGGCGATGGTCGGCTTGCGGATCAGCGAGATGTCCCGGTGCAACTGGGTGAACCCGTGGAAGAAATGCTGGCGCTGCAGGTCCGGCCCCTCGGTGTGGTCCCGGTTGCCCACGAAGTTCTCGCCCAGCACCGACGGGTCGTTGTCCCGGCGCATGTCGGCCCCGGAGCAGAACCCCTGGCCCTCACCGGTGAGCACGATTACGCGGACGTTGGGGTCGTCGTCGGCCGCCCGCATGTATTCGCCCACCTTGGCCACGGTGGAGTTCTCCTGGGAGTTACCCATCAGGGCGTTGCGGCGCTCGGGCCGGTTGAATCTGATCCAGGCGATTCCCGAGTCCTCGGCCTCGTACAGCAGGTAGTCCACCAATTTGGGTCCCATGGTTCGTCTCTCCTTTGGGTGCCTTACGGCGTGATGGCAATATCGAACGTATTCTGGCAAGGTTTGCGCCCGCCGTCCACCGGCCCGGCTCGCCGCCGGCTCGCCGGGTTTTCATGGGCTGCATGTATACTTTTAAAATTCCTCTTACCATGGAATTAGACGGAATTAGACAAATTCGGGAGATAGACATGCCAATCACGATTGGTATGGGCAACCACCGGTACGAGTACCAACCCGATTGGGCCAGGCTGCCCCAGGGGATGGAATTCCAGGCCCCCAGCGCGGTGGCCGTGGACTCTCACGACCACGTATACGTATTCCAACGGGGTGACCCGCCGGTGCTGGTCTTTGACCACGAAGGAAACCTCATCGGCCAATGGCCGCGTAAGGACGGGGTGCCCATCGACGCCCACCTGATCTACGTGGGACCCGACGACGGGGTCTATTTGGCTGACCGGGACGCCCATCAGATACTAAAGTACACGCCGGAAGGGGAGTTAGTGATGTCCCTGGGGACGCGTGACCAGGCGGAACTGCAGGCGCCCTTCAATCACCCGGCGGACATGTGTGTGGCCCCGCCGGGGTCGCCCATGGCCGGCGACATCTTCGTGGCCGACGGCTACGGCAACTCCAGTGTCCACCGGTTCTCGGCGTCCGGGGCTTACATAAGTTCCTTTGGGTCGCCGGGCAGCGGACCCGGCGAATTCCGGGTGCCTCACAGCGTGCGGGTGTCAGCCGACGGACGAATCTACGTGGCGGACCGGGAGAATAACCGGGTGCAGGTATTCAGGGAGGACGGCGATTTCATCGAGGAGTGGACTGACTTCAAGAAGCCCATGGGCGTGCATATCGACGCCGCCGGCACGGTCTACGTAACCGACCAGGTCCCCCGCCTCAGCATCCTCACCCTGGACGGCCGACTCCTGGCCCGAGGCCGCACCTTCGAACAGGCCCACAACGTCTACACCGACTCGGCAGGGAATATCTACGGGGCGGACGTGCAGCGCAACAGAGTGCAGGTTTTCAGGCGTGTGGGGTAGATAGCGCGACCTGAGTCATGCCGATGCTGGCTGCGCTGCCCCACCATCCGCCGCCTTATTCAGTTCCATCTGAACTAGGATCCAGACTATGGGGGCGAAGACGATCCACGCTAGGAAAATCAAGAGGGTGGGGTATTTGTCGCCATTAAACGCGGCGAACTCGCCGGCGTAGTGCCAGCTGGCAAAGTAGCCGAGAATTGGGATCATCATCAGCAAGGTCCACATCCCCGCTCCTGCGTCTTTGCCGTTGGCAATGTGCATTTCTTTGAGGGTGGAGTAGTACCAGTAGATGACGTAGATCCCCAATGTGATGATGGCCAGGATGACCTGCATAACCATGTTCCGGTTCTTGATGTGACTGGTTTTCATCGGAAATCCCCCTATTTCGACGATTAGTCCGCCAGTATTATAGCGAGATTGGTTGTAAAACCGCCAG
>CAYMZL010000345.1:0-3240 GCA_964394825.1 uncultured Dehalococcoidia bacterium
GGGTGATGTCCATCGTGTCCGGGTTCTCGAACTTGTTGGGGTCGCGGTTGGCCGAGGACACGAACCAGCGGATACGGTCGTCCTTCTTAATAGTTTTCCCACGCATCTCCACGTCTTCGGAGGCGATCCTTTGGATGGACTTTACCGGCGGGTCGTAACGCAGGGCTTCTTCGGTGGCCCTGACCATCATTCCTTCGGTGTCGCTCTTTAGCAGGTCCCATTGGTCCCGGTTGTTCATGAACGCCAAGGTCCCATTGCAGATCAGGTTGATGGTGGTCTCGTGCCCCGCTATTAACAAGAGTGCCGTGTTGCCGAGCACCTGTTCGCGGGTGAAAACGCCGGACTTTTCTCCGCTGGCGAGCACCGATATGAAGTCGTCTTTGGGATTGACCATCCGCTCCTCGACCAGGGGATTCACGTAGTCGTTCATGCCCTGAATGCCTTCGACCACGGTCCGCATCCGGCCGGGTTCGCTTCTTCCATTATGTAGCAATTTCTCGGCCAGCATCCTGATGTGTGTGCGCTCCGACTCGGGCACACCCATCATCTCGGCGATGACGAGAACCGGCAGGGGAACGGCCAAGTCCCGCATCAGGTCCACTTCGCCCTTGGCCTCCGCCGCGTCCAGGAGTTCGGCGATGGCCGATTTCACCAGCGGCCGCCACTCTTCCATGGACTTGGGAGTGAAGTAGGCGTGCATAACCTTCCTCATCTCCAGATGCTCCGGGCGGTCGTACTGGATGAACCGTTGTTGATTGGCGGCACGCATGAAATCATAAAGCTCGGTATCCGACTCGTTGATCGCCGGATACGCTGGGCGGGGGTCGTTCGCCATCACGGCATTGGAGAACTGCTCGTGGTTCCGCGTAAGCCAGACCAGGTCATCGTGCCTGGTGATTACCCAGAGTTCGTAGAGTTCGTTCCAGTGAACGGGGTCTTCATCTCTGATCCGTCCGTAATACCGGTAGGGGTCCTGGATAACCTCTGGGGTGAACATGTCATCGTTGATAGTAGTTACCATCACACCACCAAAGCTAAAGGATTTATGCCTGAATACGGCTGCCGAATCCCCAACATAATAAATTAACCGGCTCCCGGTGTAAACGTTACCGGGAGCCGGTCCTTACGCGGAAAGTTGTGCTCGATCTTGGTAGCTGGCCTGGGTTTAGTTACCCGCGATTTAATTTAATGAAACGGGCAGGCTCTTTATGGAGCGGAAGGTGATGCTGGGCTGGTACTCCATATCATGGGTCTTTAATTCCAGGTCCGGGTACCGGTCCGCCAGCGCGCTGAACACTTCCTGTCCCTCGACCCTGGCGATGGTCGCGCCCAAGCAGTGGTGGACACCGGCGCCAAAGGCCACGTGGGGGTTGGGCCACCGGGTGATGTCCATCGTGTCCGGGTTCTCGAACTTGTTGGGGTCGCGGTTGGCCGAGGACATGAACCAGCGGATACGGTCGTTCTTCTTGATCTGCTTTCCGCGCATCTCCACGTCCTCGGAAGCGAGACGCTGAATGGACTTCACCGGCGGGTCGTACCGCAGAGCTTCTTCGGTGGCCCTGACCATCATTCCTTGGGTGTCCGTCTTCAGCAGGTCCCACTGGTCGCGGTTGTTCATGAAGGCGAGAGTGCCGTTGCAGATCAGGTTGATGGTGGTCTCATGACCGGCCAGCAACAGCAGCGAGGTGTTGACCAGCACCTGATGACGGGTAAACACGCCGGACTTCTCACCGCCGGCAAGCACCGATATAAAGTCGTCCTTGGGGTTGACGATCCGCTCGTCCACCAATGGGTCCACGTAATCCAGCATCCCCTGCATGCCTTCGGTCAGGATCCGCATGCGGTCTGGCTCGCCCCGGCCGATGTTCAGCAGTTTCTCAGCCAACATCCTGATGTGACCACGTTCCGACTCCGGCACTCCCATCATCTCAGCGATCACGAGAACTGGAAGGGGGACGGCCAGGTCCCGCATCAGGTCCACTTCCCCCCTTTCCTCGGCTGCGTCCAGAAGCTCTTTGATGGCCGACCTAACCAGCGGGCGCCATTCTTCCATGGACTTGGGAGTGAAGTAGCCGTGCACGACTTTCCGCATCTCCAGGTGCTCCGGCCGGTCGTACTGGATGAACTGGTCCCCTTGGTAGGACCTCACGTAATCATAGAGCTCGGTGTCCGACTCCAAGATCGCCGGATACGCCGGGCGGGGGTCGTTCATGAACACGGCGTTGGAAAACTGCTCGTGGTTCCGGGTGAGCCAGACCAGGTCGTCGTGCCTGGTGATCACCCACAGTTCGTAAAGTTCGTTCCAGTGGACCGGGTCTTCGTCCCTGATCCTGCCGTAATACCGGTAGGGGTCTTGAATAACGTCCGCGGTGAACATGTCATCGTTGATAGTCGTTACCATTGCACCACCATATTCGTGTTTTTGCGGCTGAGTACCGCTGCTAAAACCCTATTAGATTACAAAATAATTGTCAACAAAGACAAGTGCGACGATTGGCCATTTAGGCACCAGAGAGGGGACGAGGGTACAGAATCCCTATTCTCTCTTTGTAATTCAAGAGTACTTGACGGATAATTGGCCGGGCACGCTTGGCCCCGGCTTGGTCCACCGACCGCCGCTCACCACGTTACCAATGGAGGACTGAATGCGCGTCCTATTGATCGCGACCAACCGCCACGACAAGTTGCAAAGCCGAATGAACGCCCAGCCGATGCCGATAGGTTTGGCCTACATCGCCGGGCATTTGGACTACGGCCGCCATCAGGTGAAGGTGCTGGACCTGATGTTTTCCGATGACCATCTGGCCGACGTGGAATCCGCCGTAAAGGAGTTCCAACCTGAGATGGTCGGGATGTCCGTCAGGAACCTGAGCAACCATAGTTACCTGAACACCCAATGGGCGCTTCCCATCAGTAAAGAGGTGATCGACCGCATCCGGTCCCTGAGCGATGCCGTCATCGTATGCGGCGGCCCGGCCTTCAGTATCCTGCCGAGAGAATGTTTCGAGTTCCTCAAGCCCGATCTGGGGCTGGCGGGCGACGCCGGCGAGACATTTGCGACCCTGGCGGACCGGTTGGAGGTCGGCGAACCTGACTATTTCGACCTGCCCGGCCTGGTCTACAAGAGGGACGGCCAGACCCTACAGAACGAAGGCTATTGCACCTCGGAGTTCGCCAAGCCGCCGCGTCTGGATGACCTGGATATGGCGCGGGACAACAAAGCCGGTTTCGGCATCGGCA
>CAYMZL010000346.1:0-3227 GCA_964394825.1 uncultured Dehalococcoidia bacterium
AGCAGTTTTCACGTTCGGATAGCTTTGATGCCGGAGAGAGTCGCATCACCATTTCAGTTAGATTTGGGCGATTATAGGCGTGCCGGCCGGGCCTGTCAAATTGAATTTCGGGCCACGAAAAGTCCGAAAACCGAACGCCGAGTCTAGTCCGTTTTTCGGTTTACAACGGCGGTGGCCCACCGTAAGATGGGTTGGATAATTCCACTCGAACCACCCGAGGAATTCTGCAGATGGTAACCATCTCCTTCGACAAACACACACTGTCCAACGGACTGGACGTGATACTCCACGAGGACCACACCATCCCCCTGGTCGCGGTAAATGTTTGGTATCACGTGGGTTCCAAGGACGAGGAGATGGGGCGGACCGGGTTCGCCCACCTGTTCGAGCATGTGATGTTCGAAGGCTCCAAACACCACAACCACAGCCACTTCGAGCCGCTCCAGAAGGCCGGCGCCAACCTGAACGGCTCCACGACCCCTGACCGCACCAATTACTGGGAGGACGTTCCCACCAATTACCTGGACCTGGCCCTCTGGCTGGAAGCCGACCGCATGGGGTTCTTGCTGGACGCCCTGGACCAACAGCGCTTTGACGTACAACGGGATGTGGTCAAGAACGAGCGGCGCCAGTCCTACGAGAACCGGCCCTACGGCATGGCCAGTTGGCACCTGCAGGAGGCCCTCTACCCACTGCCCCACCCCTACCACTGGATGACCATCGGGTCCGAGGAGGACCTGGACGCCGCCAATCTGGACGACGTTAAAGAATTCTTCCAACGGTTCTATTCACCAACCAACGCCAGCCTGGCCATCGCCGGGGACATCGACCGGGGGCAGGTGTTGGAACTGGTCAACCGCTATTTCGGCGACCTGCCGCCGGGCGAGTCGGTGCCCCGCAAGGGACGTCATGACTCAGGACTGACCGGGCGGATCGAACTGGAGATGCGGGACAAGGTCACCCTGCCGAGGACCTATGTCGCTTGGCCGACGCCCCCCGAAGGTGACATCGATGATGCGCCATTGGAGATCTACCAGGCAATCATGTCCGACGGGTTGACCTCCCGTTTACACCGGTCATTGGTCTATGAGAAGCAGATCGCCCAGAGCGCTCTCATGCGCTACCATCCGTCGGAAATCTCCGGCCAGTGCGTCCTCCAGGTGACCGCCGCCGAGGGCCATGAACTGGCCGAGGTGGAAGCCGCCGCCGACGCCGAGATGGCCCGGCTGCTTAAGGAACCTCCCACCGACGAGGAGATAACCCGGGTCAAGAACCGCATCGAAGCCAACCACTTCCGCCAGTTGGCCCGCATCGGCGGGTTTGGCGGCCGGGCCGACCAGCTTAACCACTTCAGCGTATTCTCATCCAACCCCGACCTCATCAACACCAGCCTGGACAAGTACATGGCGGTGACCCGCGAGGACGTGATGCGGGTGGCCCAGACGGTCTTGGGCGGCAACCAGGTCCGGCTGCGGGTGCTGCCGGAGCCCGCCCTTTCACCGGCCACCACCACAGTCGACCGAACGGCGATGCCGCCGCCCCAGAGCGAGCCGGTCTTCACGCCGCCCACCCCGGTCCGCACCACGCTCTCCAACGGCATGGGCATCTCGGTCGTCGAGCAGCGCGGTCTTCCCATAGTGGCCTTCGGACTGCTGATGGACGCCGGGGCCTCCCGAGACCCTGAAAGCCTTCCCGGACTGGCGGGGTTCACCGCCCAGATGCTGCCCGAGGGCACCAGCACCAAGTCCAGCCAGGAGATTGCCCAGGCCTTCGAATTCATCGGCTCCCGGCTTTCGGCGGAGGGACGCCGCGAGTACACTCTGTTCTCGGCGGAGACCCTTTCCAAGCACTGGCCCACGGCCCTGGAACTTACCGCCGATCTGGCGCTCAACCCCAACTTCCCCGACCACGAGTTGGAGCGTGTCCGCAGGGAGCACATGACCGAACTCCGCCGGGGCAAAGACGAGCCCAACGCCGTGGCCGAGCAGTTGATGGCCGGCCTGGTGTTCGACCATGACTCGGGCTACGGCCATCCACTGTCGGGCACGGAAAAATCCATCGGGGCATTGACTCGCGGCGACTTGATACACCAATTCACCCGCGACTACGGGCCCGCCTCCGCCAACCTGATCGTGGTGGGCGACGTCAGCATCGACGAGGTGGTGCAACGGGCGGAAGCCGTGTTCGGCGGCTGGAAGGGCGGCGACCCATCGGCCAACGGCCGCGTCCCGGTGGAGCCGTCCAACGGCGCCGCCACCCTCTACCTGGTGGACCGGCCGGGAGCGGCCCAATCGGTCATCCGCGCCCTCCATGCCACCATCCCGCGGCGTCACCCCGACTACCTGGGGCTCACACTGATGAATTACTCCTTTGGCGGGCAATTCTCCGCCAGGCTGAACCAGAACCTGCGCCAGGAGAAGGGCTACAGCTACGGCTACCAGTCCCATATCCAGTGGCACCGCGGCCCGTCTCTCATGCTGGCCGGAGGGTCGGTGCAGACCGAAGTCACCAAGGAATCGGTGGTGGAGACCCTGAAAGAGTTCAACGAGGTCCGGGGGTCCCGGCCCATCAGCCAGGAAGAATTGGACAATGCCAAAGCCAGCGTCCTACGCAGCTTCCCAGCCAACTTCGAACGCCCGGGAGCCATCATGGGCCAGGTCCTCCAGATGGTCCAGTTCGACCTGCCCGACGATTACCTCCAAACGGTCAGGGACAGCGTGGAGGCCGTAACCCTGGAGGAAGTGCACCGCATCACCCAGGAACTGGTCCGTCCCGACCAACTGAAGATCCTGGTGGTGGGCGACCGCCAACAGATTGAGTCCGGACTCCGGGAATTGGACATCCCCACCGTGATCCTGGACGTGGACGGCGTCGAGACCACCTAAGGGGAAAATTTGCGCTTGTGAAAATGTAGGGGCAGGTTTCCAACCTGCCCTGTTCTTTCGCCGCGGCAGTTGACGAAACGAAGGTCATACCGGCGCAGCAAAGTTCTGGTTGGTAAGAATACGGCTTACGAGTAGAAGTGCGGGTTGTAAACCCGCCCCTACGTCGTTAAGTAGGTTTTGCATCTGATGGCGAGCAACGCAGAATCCCAGGCCCGCCTTCCTGAATCACTGCCGAGGCCGTTCCCCCAACATGAGGGTGAACGTTTCCCGGGTGCTTGCTCCATCGGCCACCCGGAACACCTCTACTTCCACCTCTTGCCCGGCCCTGAATTCCTGCTTCAG
>CAYMZL010000347.1:0-3226 GCA_964394825.1 uncultured Dehalococcoidia bacterium
ATCAGCCCGCTAAGTCGGCGAGTTACCTCGTCTTGGAATTCCGGTCTATTCGAGACGGTCTCGATGTTTACGAAGAAGAACTCGTTGGTCTCCGCTGGCAGCCAACTCAGGAGCCTTTCTTGGGCGGTTGGGACTGAAGTGGTTGTAGTCTCCCCGCCACAGGCGAAAATCAAAGCCATGGCGAAAATCGCCATAACCAGAGGCGGCGCGACGACCGTACATTTCGTGAATCTCATCTTTAACCAATCAGCACCGGTTTTCCCCGAATCAGGCCATGCCGCAAGTTGAATTCAGGCCCATGATAGCAGTGGGTTCGGCGCGCTGTCCTATGCAAACGGAGTAACCTTTGCGGTGAAGACATTCAACTGGTTCTTTCCAAATTAATTTCATTTTTACCGCTAACAAAGGTCAAATGGAACGTTTTTGGCCCAGGACGCATATTATCCAATGAACCCTTCTTCGAAGATGCAGGTTATGGGGGCGGTCTATGAACGATGAGGAAGCCGTTCTGCGTTGTCAGGACGGCAACCGGGAGGCGTTTCGCCATTTGGTGGAAGGCTATCAAGACGTTCTCTACGGCACGGCCTACTTGATGACCGGAAACACAGCCCTCTCTGAGGAGCACGTGCAGGAGGCTTTCCTCTCGGCATGGCGGGGCATAAAGGGCTTTCGCACCGGTTACCCAGTCAAACCCTGGCTGGTACGCATCCTGGTGAACACGGTGACGGCCCAGCGTAGACGCCGGTCAGCGCCGGTCGATCCTCTCGACGTGGCCGAGGCCCAGTCTGGAGGCGGCGATCCGGCTGAATTGGCGGAGTCTATCGAATCCGGACAGCGCGTGCGGCAGGCCATCTCCGTCCTCTCGGACGAGCACAACACTGTGGTCACCCTACGGTTCTTCGCCGGGCTGACCGTCCCTCAGGTGGCCCAGGCGTTGGGCAGGCGGGAAGGAACCATCAAATCCAGGCTGCACCGGGCGCTGCAGCATCTGCGCAGGGAGCTAGAAGAATTTGGACCCGGAAATGGTGACGGCGATGAGTAGTAACGAAAATCCCGATCAGGAAATAGAACGGGTTCTTCAGGCCCACTTCGAGTCGGAAGCCGAAGGACTGAAGGCCCCAACGGACCTATGGGGCAGAATACAAGAACGGCTGCGAGAAGACCTGGGGAGAGGGGATATGCCGCCCGTCTGGCAGCGCCTGGTCCGGCCTGTCCGGTGGGGCCTGTCGCCCGCCCTTGCCGCCATGGCTCTTCTCATTCTCGCCGTCTCCGGGACCTGGTTGTTCACCGCCACCCCTTGGCAAAACGATGGAGCTACGGAGCTTGCTCTACAGCCAGGGGCTCGTCGGATAGCAACTTACGCGACGGCCACACCTGCGCCTGCGGCTGCTCCCGCCGCTACCGCTGCACCCGCTCCAACGGCTGCGCCCGCTGCCGCGCGACCAGCCGGAGCACGTGGCCCGGCAGGTGCGGCAGGCCCAGCGGGACCAGCCGGTTCTGCAGCCATTGAGACGAGTGGGGCATTCACCGTCGTTACTGAAGAAGGTGGGAACCTAAGCACGGAAAGTTTTTACTTTCTTCAACCACAGGCGACGCCGTCTCAACCACCGCTTCCGGCGGCCAACACGAGCCCACGTGGGCAGTTGGAGACGGTCCAAAGGCAGGTCATCTCTCAGGGGTCGGTTTCGTTGGATGTGGAGGACGTCCCTTCCGCCACCGTCCAAGTGCGGTTGATCGCCGAAAGCGCCGGCGGCTTCGTTGAACAACTTTCCAGTCAGGGGGTGGAAGAACGCCAGCAATCGACGATGACCATCAGGATTCCGCAGCCGGAGTTTTTCAACGTCTTCGACCGGATAAAATTGCTGGGGAAGGTGTTGAACGAAAACGCCGGCTCCGAAGACGTGACCGAGCGGTTCATCGACCTAGAGGCCCGGCTCAAGAGCGCGGCGCGCGAGGAGCTGAGTCTCCTATCACTGCTGGAACGCGCCGAAAAAGTGAGCGAGATCCTGACGATTGAGCGGGAACTCTCCCGCATCAGGACCGAGTTGGAACAGGTGCAGGGGCAGATCAACTTCTTGGAGCGGAGGGTCGATCTGGCCACCATCATCGTGGCCCTGTTCCCGCCCCAGTTCAGGGCCGGTCAACCGCCCTCCGCGTCCTTCTCGCTTGAGGTGTCAGACGTGTCGCAGCGGGTGGAAGAATTGAAGGCACTTGTTTCCCCTGCCGGCGGCGAGTTCGACCAGGTATTCACCACAGTGCAAAACGGGGCCGAGAGGGCCAATATGACCGTTCGGGTATTCGCAAAAGACTTCAATAGAGTGGTCTCCGCCATCGAGTCTATGGGCAAGGTCACAGGCAAAGAGGTCCGGGAAGGGACCGGTCTCAAGGACTCAGAAGCAACCGCACCCGAAGACCCAGATTCCCGTATCGATGTGTCTTTTTTTGAGAGGGAACCTTTCCGGGAAGGCCAACCGCCTTCCGCGTCATTGTCTCTGGAGGTGTCCAACGTGTCACAGCGGGTGGAGGCAGTGAAGGCGCTTGTTTCGGCTGCCGGCGGCGAATTTGACCAGGTATTCACCTCAGTGCAAGACGGGACCGAGAGGGCTAGCTTAACGGTCCGGGTATTCGCACAGGACTTCAATAGAGTGGTCTCCGCCATCGAGTCTCAGGGCAAGATCAAAGGCAAAGAGGTCCGGGAAGGCATTGGTCCCAAGGCCGCCGAAACAGACGTCCTAAAAGACCCAGATTCCCGTATCGACGTGTCGTTTGTCGAGCAGGAACCGTCGAACACCGGGCGATGGGTTGTCATGGGCGCGGCTGCTGCGGTAGTCATCCTTGGGTTCCTGTTCTACGTTACCTATCAGATCGGGCAGCGGCGCGGGGAGACGGAGTAGAGTCCGCGGTCGAACAACGGACCGCAAACGCATCCAGTTCAATCACGCCAAACCGTGGGAATTTTAGCGTGTCTGCGGCGTCCCGGCCGATGTAGTATGTAAATTCAGGCTTCGTAGGTATTCCCACCCTTTTAGAGACCGCACTCCGGAACACATCTAAGACCGATATGAGACTAGAACACCGGCCAGTGGAAACACACTGCATGGTGTGCGGCACCCAGTTGGTGGTTGAGCATCCTCGGCGTGTCTGGCTCCGGGGACTGTTCGACCACCGTCAATGGCAGGCGGTCATGGCATGTCCCAAGTGCGGGGCGCGGAGCGGTGGCGGCCGG
>CAYMZL010000348.1:0-3197 GCA_964394825.1 uncultured Dehalococcoidia bacterium
TACCTCGGTGCCTTCGGCGCCAGCTCCATAGGGTTGAGAACGGTCAAAAGGAGTAAACCCATGGAGAAACAACTGTGCTCCAAGCTGACCGAGGTGCCGAGCGATTGCGATTCCGATCCCGCGCTGGCGGCTAACCCCGGTGATCAATGCAACACGACCCTCAAGAACCATAGCGCACCTCATTGGCCCGAACCCCATGAGTACCTGAAAAGAGAAAACATGCAATACGCTTCTAACTGCCAAGACTTTACGCCATTTTCGCCTGGGACGCATGTCGTTCCAAACGCGGGGAGCGCAGGCCACCGATTCTTGCTAGAATCAACTCACCTTTAGGGGAACTACGCGGATACAAGTTACCGAAGGAGTCTCAAGATGCCAGACGAACTGGGATGGCGCGCCAACTGGGGAGTGATAGCGCCATCGACCAACACCTCGGTCCAACCTGAGTTCGACGACATGCGGCCCCGGGGCGTGACCAACCACATGTCGCGGATCTGGATCCCCAACGATCCGGTAACCAGCGACGATGAATTCAACGAGCTGATGGTGAACATCCGGAAGGAATGGAACAACGCCATCCTCCGGGTGATGACCTGCAACCCGGACTATCTGGTGATGGGGATGTCCTCGGAAACCTTCTGGGGCGGCCTGGCCCAGGCCAACGAGCTGCGCGCCCGCATGACCGAGATGACTGGACTGCGGGTCGCCATGGGCTCCGACGCCTGCCAGGCGGCCCTGAGATGCTACGGCGACATCAAGCGGATCGCCGTCCTCACCCCCTACTGGCCGGTGGCCGACAAGAACGTGAAGCTGTTCTTGGAAGACTGTGGATTTGAGGTGGTGGCGATCAAAGGGCTGTGTTGCGAGGGCCCCACGGCGATGGCCCACGTAACCGAGAAGGTGATGTTGGACGCCCTGCTGGAGTTGAACGAGCACAACGTTGAAGCCCTGCTCCAATGTGGCACCAACCTGGCGATGGCCCGGCTGGCGGCGGAAGCGGAAAAGTGGCTGAAGAAGCCGGTGGTCGCCATCAACACCGCCACCTATTGGTACGCCATGCGGGACAACGGCATGGACGATGTCATCGATGGGTTCGGTTCGCTGATGACCGACTTCCGGGAACTTCCCAAACTGTACTTCGACAAAGTGAAAGAACAGGCCGAGAACGCCTAGAGCCCCGAAGGGCCCTGAACGGTGCAATCCAAGGAGTGGATAGATGTCAGCAGGCCAACTCAAGAGGACCCCCAGGACCAAGTTGGTCCGGAGTCACAAACGGGCCGACTACGACCGGGCGGTGGTCAACGAGATCATCGACGCCACACCCCTCTGCCACGTCTCCTATATCATCGACGGACGTCCCTACGTGACACCCACTTTCCAGTGGCGCGAAGGCGACATGATCTATTGGCACGGGTCGTCCGCCAGCCGGTTCCTGCGCCAGATCGCGGGCAAGGAAGTTTGCCTGGCGGTCACTCACTTCGATGGGCTGGTGCTGGCCCGGTCGGCCTTTCACCATTCCGTGAATTACCGGTCGGTGATGCTCTTCGGCGAGGCCACCAAGGTAAAAAACGCCGAGCGGGAAGAGCGCCTGCAAAGCTTCGTTGAGAACCTGATTCCGGGCAGGTGGGAGACTCTCCGGCCGTTGACCGCCAAAGAGGCCAAGGCCACCACGGTGTTTTCCATGCCCATCGACGAGGGATCGGCCAAGGTCCGGACGGGCCCTCCGGTGGACGACGACGAAGACTACTCGCTGCCCATCTGGGCGGGGGTGCTGCCCATCAGCCAGGTACTGCATGACCCGGTGCCCGATCCGAGAAACCTAGCGGGTCTTGAGGTGCCAGCCCACATCCGGGACTTTAAGTTGGGATAGCGCCTTTACACGCCTGATTGGGCTTACCGCAAAACTGTCATTTTGAGGCATCAGCCGAAAAATCTTCCAAACATCACCTTGGCAGACCCTTCGCTACGCTCAAGGGTGACATATGGGTAGCGCCGTTCAAACCGGAAACTAGGTGCGGCCGATGCTTTAAAGGCAAAGCCCAGTTAAATCGAAAGGAGAATAGACATGGCTGACCAGATACGTTTGGGAATCATCGGCGCCAGCCCCACGGTGGGTTGGGCCCACCGTTCTCACCTTCCGGCGATCGCGGCCAGTCCTGAGTTCGAGCTCACCGGGGTCTGCACCACCCGGATGGAGACCGCCGAAGTAGCCAAGAAGCAGTACGGGGCCAGGCTGGCCTTCGACGACTACAAGAAGATGCTGGCCCACCCCGACATCGATGCCGTGGCCGTGGTGCTGCGGGTGCCCGCCCACTACCAGATCACCAAGGACGCGCTGAACGCGGGGAAGCACATCTTCACCGAGTGGCCCCTGGGCGCCAACATTGAGGAGGCCCAGGAACTGGCGGAGCTGGCCAGAGCCAAGGGGGTGCGGGCGGTGGTGGGATTGCAGTCGCGGGCGGCCCCGGCGATCCTCCACATGAAAGAACTGGTGGAGGAAGGCTACGCCGGCGAGATCATGTCCTGCTCCATGCGGCTGATTCGGGGCGGCGTGCTGGAACGGCCTTCCGGGCGCACCTGGCAGCGGGACAACGAACTGGGCGCGCATACTCTGACCATCGCCGCCGGACACTCCATCGACGCCCTCCGTTTCGTGGCCGGCGAGTTCAAAGAGGTCTCCTCGGTCGTGTCCACTCAAGTTTCACAATGGCTGGAGACCGACACCCAGCAGATGCTGGACGTGACCGCTCCCGACAACATCCTGGTCAGCGGGCGTCTGGCCAACGGGGCGGTGGTCTCGGTCCATGTCGCCAGCAATCCTTGGGCCGGCAGCGGCTACCGGATGGAGGTCTACGGCCGGAAGGGGACGTTGGTGGCAACCTCCGAAGACTCCCCCCAACTTGGCGAGGTGTATCTCCAGGGGGCCCAGGGCAGCGACAAACTGGAAGACATCGAGGTCCCTGATAAGCACACCAACGTGTTGGAGGGCATGCCCAAAGGCCCGCCCAAGAACGTGGGCCAGTTGTACTACCTGTTCGGCGAGGCGATCCGCGGCCAGAAGGCCAGCTACCCAACCTTCGATACCGCGGTGGAGTTGCACCGGCTGATCGACTCCATCCGGTTGGCGTCCGACGAGGGCCGGGCGGTGGGCACGGCAAATTGATCAAACTCTTCAGCGCCTGTCACCCTGAGTGCAG
>CAYMZL010000349.1:0-476 GCA_964394825.1 uncultured Dehalococcoidia bacterium
CGGAGCAGGCCCCGGCCGGGTACCTGGCCTGGAAGAAGGGTGAGATCGTCGAGGCCGAGATGACCACCTTCGCCGACGGAGTGGCCACCGGATCGGGCTACGAGCTGGCCCAGGCGATCATCCGCGACCTCCTGGACGATTTCTTGTTGGTGAGCGACGACGAGATCCGCCGGGCCATCGGCACTCTGGTGGAGAAGGCCCACACCTTGGCTGAGGGCGCCGGTGCCACGGCCTTGGCAGGCGCCATGAAGTACCCGAAAAAGGTAAAGGGCAAAAAAGTAGCAATCACCGTGAGCGGGGCCAACATCACCGTGGACCAACTCCGCCAGTCTTTGGAGGTCTACCAGAGCTGAACTGCGTCGCATAAATGTAACGGGACTTACGTATACCAGATATCAGGGGCCTGTCCTTCCGCGGAAGGACAGGCCCTTTATTAATGCCCATACGGAGGGTCATTAATAATTGAAGCGGGATAT
>CAYMZL010000349.1:486-3193 GCA_964394825.1 uncultured Dehalococcoidia bacterium
CAACTCCGCCAATCATTGGAGGTCTACCAGAACTGACCTACATCGCATAAATGTAACGGGACCCACGTGTACCTTAGAAAAAGGGCCTGCCGAGGCGGGCCCTTTATTTATGCCCATAGGGAGGGTCATTAATAATTGAAGCGGCATATTCACGGGGATATACTGGGCTAAGAGTTGTGGCCCAGAATCGGGTCCGGCAACCATGAGCCCGCGTGTGTTGCCAGCGTGTATCAATAGGAGGGGCGGAAGTGTTCGAGAACGTGGCGGAGCATCTGGACGAGGCCGTAAGGCTGGCGGAAAGGTGCCCAGAGAAGTACCAGATCCCCTGTTTCCAGGCCCTGATCCGCGTCCTGGCCCAGTCCGACTCCCTGCCCTTAAACGGCGGCGACGGCAATCCCCTTAATGGCGTTGGCGACGCCTCCCCATCCCAGGCCAACGGTTCCTACACCAATCCCGACCGGCAGCAGCGGGCCGGCGACCGGGGCCACATATTTCTGGAGCAACATCAAATACCCAGCGCGTCTATCTCAAGGGTCTATCATTTGGACGGCGACTCATATCGTATTATCGTGAAAGACCTGAAGGAAAAGACCAACTCCAAGAAGCAGGTAAAACTGGCCCTGTTGCTTGGCGTCGGTGGTCTGCTGGCTGGGGGACAGCCCGTGTTCACCAAGGAGAGATTGATCGAGGTCTGCCGGGAGTATGGGGCTTACGACGGCCCCAACTTCGCCTCTCACATGAAGCGACAGCGGGACATGTTCATCGCCCAGGGGAACGAGTGGTCGCTCACCGTGCCGGCCCAGCAGCGGGCGGCGGAGGCCATAAAAGAACTGGTGTCCTGATCTTTATCCCGGCCGAGATATCCCGACTCGTTAACGTAGGGGCATCCCGATTCCATCGGGACCGTGCCCCTACGCCATGATCATAGAGACTGGGAATGCCTACCGGCTGAAATAACGGGCCAGTTCGTCGCGGCTGAACTGGGGAAGCTCAACCTCACCCTCACGTCCGATGGAAATCAGTCCCTCTTCCGGCGCCAGCATCATCCCGATCTCCCAGCCGTCTATTCCCTTTTTCTCCAATTCAGAGAGTAAAGAGGGAACCTCCCCCGACGGCAGCGTAATAATCAGCGCCCCCGAGGCCAGCAGGCCCATGGGGTCCAGCTCCAGGGCCTGGCAGACCTGCCTGGTGGCCGGCAGCACCGGCACGCTGTCCTCCTCGATGGCCAAACCCAACCCCGAAGCGGCGGCGACCTCTCTGAGCCCGGTGATCAGACCCCCCTCGGTCACATCGTGCATGGAATGTACTTGTGCCTTGTCGCAGGCAGTTTGAGCGTCAATTATTACACTTATGCCCGGAGAGTCTAGCAGTTCTGCACTTAATGTAATTGTGTCGTCGGATACCCCGGCTTTCCGTAGGTCGTCGGCCCGCTCCAAGGCCAACAGCGCCGTGCCCTCGATGGCGATGCCCTTGGTCAAGACGATGCTGTCGCCTTCCTGCGCCCCCCCGGTCTTGACCAGGCGGTCCCGCACCACCTCGCCCAGCATGGTCCCGGCCACCAACGGACGGTCGATGCCGTAAGTGACCTCGCTGTGTCCGCCCACCAGAGCGACGCCGATGGCGTTGCAGGCATCTAGTATCTGATCGAACAATTCTTCGGCCTGGTCTTCGGTGAAGCGCTTCGGGACCAGCAGGGTGGCCAGAAACCAACGAGGGGTGCCTCCGGTGCAGGCGATGTCGTTGGCGTTCACCTGCACGGCATACCAGCCGATGCGGTCGGTGGCGAAGGTTATGGGGTCGCTCTTGGCCACCAACAGCGTCCCGCCCAGGTCCAGAACGGCGGCGTCCTCGCCCACGCCGGGGCCCAGGACCACCCGGGGGTCCGAGGCCCCGGTCTTCCGCAGCAGTTTCTCAAGTAGCGAGGGAGGGAACTTGCCGATGTCCACGGGACCTCCTGGCCGGGCGGACCGGGCCGTAAAATCTGGCGCTATAATAGTCCACAACGAACGTCCACATCCAGACGGTGGCCAGCCTCCCGAAGACCGTTCAGCCGTGTCCAATCGTGTTCAGGCGCGTTGACACCAAACAGGGATTGTGATAAAAATAACAAAGTAGTTATCCGGTAAAAACTGAGGCCGATCGATGAGAAAGCCAATCGTGATATTATTCGCCATTTTGAGCGCGGTCATGCTCTTGGCCGTCGCCTGCGGCAGCGACGAAGCGGACCCCAACGCAACGGCGACGCCGGCGCCGCCAAACACGGTGTCTCCGGCGGATAGGCCTACTGAGCCGCCCGCGGCGCCAACGCCTACGAAAGCTCCTCCTGCCACCAGCGCTCCAGCGGCGACGGCAGGGCCGGTCCAGTTGGACATCGACGTGAACGGCGACGCCCTGGAGTTCAACATCAATAGCCTGTCGGCGTCGGCTGGCGCCGAGGTTGTGGTGACCTTCAATAACTCCTCCAGCGTCAATACCCACAACTGGGCGTTGGTCCAGGCGGGCACCAAGGACGCCGTGGCCGCCGACGGCACCGCCGCCGGCCCGGCGAATAACTGGCTGCCGGTGGATGACTCCAGGGTGCTGGCGGCGACCGTCCTCATCGGTCCCGGTGAGACCGCACAGGCCACCTTCACCGCGCCGTCCGCGGGCGTCTACCAGTTCGTCTGCACCTTCCCCGGCCACAACTTCACCATGTTCGGTGACTTCA
>CAYMZL010000350.1:0-3165 GCA_964394825.1 uncultured Dehalococcoidia bacterium
CGGCGGCCGTCTTGTCCTCCAACAACTGCAGAGCGTTGGTGAACACCTCTAGGTGGTGGCGCTCCCGGTCCATGGCCAGGGCGAAGGAGTCGGCGGCGTCCTGGCGGCCTTCGTCCAGCGCGTCCTGAATCATCTTGGGGTACATGGTGCTGTATTCTTTGGACTCGTCCTCGGTCACGGTGCGCAGGTTGACCACCGTGGTGTGCAGGCTGCCCGACACCCGCAGGTGGTTCATGCCGTGGATGGTTTCGGCTCCGGCCACCTCCTGGAAGACCTGGGCGACCTCGGGGTGTCCCTCTTCCAGGGCCCTATGGGCGTAGGCGTTATATTTCAAGTAGGCCAATGCCTCGGAGACGATGGCCGACCAAAGGTTTCTGTCCGTCTTTGACATGGACGGGGAATCTGAAGCCATGGTAGGTGTCCTTGCAACGCCCCCATCCTAACCTTCCCCCGCGCCGGGGGAAGGGACTAGTTCCCCGATGCATCGGGGTTAGAGTGGGGGTGAAATTGTGTTTGCCAATCTAGCCTAGATGTGGCGCTAGATCGCACGATCTATTTTACCAGGCGGCCGGGAGAAGCTGGTGAGAAAAGCCGGTGCGGTTTATTACCCGCCGGCTCAGCCCCCGCCGGACGCGTGGTGGGCAACCATGCGCCAACCGTCTTCGTGGCGAGCGAAGATGTTGGTGGCGAAGGTGCTGAAGTTGGTGGCCTGGCCCTGCACCACGCTGGTGATGCCTTCCACGCAGGTGACGCAGCCAAAGTCTCCCTGTACCACCACGTTCAGGTAACGGACCTGGAACTGCATCAGGCTGGTGTTCTCGAATATGCGGTCCCAGCTCTGGCGAACGGCGTCCCAGCCGACCAAGGGGGCCCATCCGGGGTGGACGCACATGGCCCGTTCCGAGTTCTCCCAGACGCGGTCCATGGCTGTGATGTCCAGGTCGGAGAAGGCGTCGTAGAACCGCTGGTTGGCGGCTTTGATCTCCTCGACGGTCTCCGGTTCGGGCTGGGTCATGTCTATTCGCCCCCTACCTGTTGCCCCGGCCGGCCCGGGTGGCCCAGTATTCCCAGGCCCGTTCTTGACCGGTGAGACTCATCTGGCTTTCCGTCATCGATTCAATCTCGCCCGGCGACAGGTATTTGACCTCACCCAAACGCAGCGACTCCAGCAAGAGGCCGGCATTGACCTGAAGGTAGACCGAAGCCATCACCACTTCCCGTATGGACCTGCCGGCAATCACACACCCGTGGCCCCGCATCAGCGATACGCGGCGGCCGCCCAGGCAACGGGCCAGGTCCCGCCCCTGGTCCATGGTGGTGACCAATAAGTTAGTGTCCCCGAAGTTGTCGCGGATGTCCCAGACGGGCGGTTCGGGCCCGGTCAAAGCCGCCAGGTGAAGAATGGGCCGCAGGGGCGTGGCGGTGACGCTGAAGGGGATCACCGTCGGCGAGTGGTTGTGCACGACGGCCAATACGTCGTCCCGGGCCTCGTAGATGCCGCCGTGGATGGGACGCTCGGTATACATGGCGCGGCCCTGCTGGTCGATGGGGTCTCCCTCCAGGGTGTACTCCATCAGGTCGGCCACGTCCACCAGATCCGGTGCGCGCGACTGGGACAGGATGTACCGGTCGGGGCGTTCCGGATGCCGGATGCTAACGTGGCCATAGGCATCGACCACGCCCTCCCGCGCCAGTATCCGGTTGGCGGTGACCAGTTCCTGCAATTGTTCGTCGATGTTGTTCATGAAAAAGTCCCGGTGTAAACAAAGAGCCGGGAAGGGGATGCCCCTCCCGGCCCTTTGCCTCATTGCTGATTACTGGACGGCTCGTCCGATCAAAACGCCGGCGAGCCGCCCCCATCCTAACCTTCCCCCGCCACGGGGGAAGGGACTCGTTCTCTCCCCCTTCATGGGAAGAGTTAGAGTGGTTGTGAAATCTTATTAGTCAATTTCAACTAGATGCGGCATTAATGCATGGGTGAGAAGGAAGCGGGGACCAATATCTTGTTCTCTTGGTTCACCAGCCACTCCCTGGTTGGGGGCGGCCAGTGGGGGTTCTTGGAGGCCTCGGCGCGGATGCGGTTCCGCTCTTCCAGGTCACTGTAGGGCCAGATGTGGACCCACTTATTCAGTCCGCCGATATCGGTGTACATGGCGGCGGCCAGGGGGGAGTACTCCTCCCGGTGGGGTATGGCGTCCGCCCAGATGTCGATGACCTTGCCCATGCTGCCGGTCTTGTAGGTGTAGGACCGCATCTCGTAGATGGCGCCCAACGCCTGGTCTCCACCCAAGGGCCGCATGAACGGCGCGGGGATGAAGATCTCCGACTGCATGCTGACGTACATGTCCGGGTCGTTCGGCGGCGGCCAATGGTCGTCCTTGGCGGCCTCGGCCCGGATGCTTTGACGTTCTTCCACGCTCTCGTAGGGCCAGACGTGGATCACCTGGTTCAGGGGGCCGATATCGGTATGCCAGAATGCTCCCAGCTTGGAGTATTTCTCGCGGTAGGGCAGGGAGGCGCCGAAATTCTCCTCGAACTTGGCGACGCTGCCGGGTTTCAGGGTATAGGTACGCACTTCGTAGATCATGGCGGCTCCTTTCCGGATCGTTTGCTTTCGGGTCGATTGCTTTCTGCCCGTGCTATTAATCTGTTCTGGCAGGCTCATTTCCAGACGGGCGTGAAGTACCGCGACAGTGTAGCAAAACTGATTTGCCGGAGCAAACTTGCTGGTCCTACCGGCCCGCCTGCTGGATAACCACCTTGCCGCAATACTTCTCAGCGGCCCGCAGCAGTTCTGGGTGAGACTCGGATGGGCTGCCGATGGTGCAGACCACGGCCCAGATGCCGGCGCGGGTCTCCCGGCCCAACCGGGATACGACCTCCTCGGTGTTCTTGCCGTTCAACGCCAACTCGGCACCGCCGGAGTAAACCCGGACGGCCTCCAGGGCTTCGGGACTTCCCGCCACGTAGTCGGCGTGTTTCAGTAGGCCGATGGCCGAGACGCCCAGTTCAGACGGCCGGTCAGGGTCCAAGGCGATGAAATTCACGGCCCTTTCCCTGGCCGAGAAGGCTTCTACGTACTTGCGGGTCTCCACGATCTGGCGGGCGTGGGTGGTCCCGTGGCCCGACGAGCGTTCGACCAGCTCAAGTAAAGTCAGTCCGGGG
>CAYMZL010000351.1:0-3162 GCA_964394825.1 uncultured Dehalococcoidia bacterium
AACACCTTAACCTGGTGTTGCACTTCGTTTGTGAACTTAGGGAATCCAGGGAATTTGCGCATAATGATGATTGGCTAAAGCGGTCTTTCTGGATTCCGGCCTGCGCCGGAAAGACGGGCCATTCGGGGATGTTCAATCGAGTGAAATTAGGGATAAATCATGTATCTTTCGCTAGTCCGTAGCAGCGGACGATTAATCCGCGGCGCTGGGGGCGCCGGAGCGGGCAAAGGCGTTGCGGAGCGCGGCGGACGCCTCATCCACTGCCTGCTGACCCTTGTCGACCACCGCTCCCATGCTGAAGAAGCCGTGAATAACACCGTCGTACCGGGTCGAGGTGGTCTCCACGCCGGCCTCCCGGAGCCGCTTGGCGTAGGCCTCGCCTTCGTCCCGAAGGGGGTCGTACTCAGCAGTGATCACCAGGGCTGGCGGTTGCCCGGCCAGGCTGTTGGCCCGGAGCGGGGCCGCGTACGGGTTGGCGGCGTCCTCGCCGCCGCTTAAGTAATGGTCCCAGTACCACTGCATGGTGGCCTTGGTGAGCGAGTAGCCCTCACCGTTCTCGCCGTAGGAGACGCTGTCGAAGTCCACGTCGGTAACGGGGTACACCAGAAGCTGTAGGGCGATATCAGGGCCGCCCCGGTCCGCCGCCATCAGACACATGGCCGCGGCCAGGTTGCCGCCGGCGCTGTCTCCGCCAACGGCCAGCCGCGTGGGGTCGCCGTTGAAGCTGGAGGCGTTGTTGACCGCCCAAGTGGTGGCGGCCCAGCAGTCTTCGGCGGGGCCGGGGAACTTTGTCTCCGGGGCCAGGCGGTAGTCCACGGAGACGACCACGCACCGTCCGCCCACACACAGGTTGCGGGCCGAGGCATCGGCCGATTCCAGGTCGCCGACGACCCAGCCGCCGCCGTGATACCAGGCCAGGATGGGGAAGGGTCCGTCTCCCTCCGGAGTGTAGATGCGCACCGGGACATCTCCATCGGGGCCGGGGATGTTCCGGTTTTCCACCTTGGCTACTTCTGGGCCCGGAGCGCGGGGCCGCATCTTGGCGTTGGCCCTGGCTTCCGCCGGGCTGACGGTATGGGCCTGCGGCAACCCCAGGGCGGCCATCTGTTCCATGACCTGCGTGATTTGAGGGTCTAACGGCATCTTACACCTCTTGGTTGGTTAAAAGCGGACCGGTTTCGGCGATGTCCCCAGGATTCCCCTGGGAATTCCTTAGGTGGCTGATTGCCATCCATCCTACCCGCGAGGTCCGGTGTTGGCAACGGCCTTGCAGTCTTTGGCTGTTAGATCTTGAAGGTGGCGAAGCACTTATTCGAGGTGAGCACGTTGGTCTCCACGAAATCGACGAAATCGGGCTTGCCATCCAGCTCCTCCATGGCCCCCAACAGGCAGGCCCAGTTGAGCAATTCGTGCTGGCCTGAGTCCTCCAGTTGGTCGGTGGTGCGTTTGCTCCAGGCTGCGTAGTTGCCCTTTTTGAGCTCGGTCAGCATCTCCCGGTCGGACGGTGTGTCGGGCCACAGATAATTGTTCTTGGCGGTCAAGAAGGCGTGGGACCAACTCGAAGAGGCCACCAGCGCCACCCGGTAGGGACTCTCCTTGAGCACCCTGGCCAGGGCCGCTCCCACCTGCATGCACCGCTTGGCGGTGGGGCCGGGAGGGTCTGGCTCCAGCGGTACTCCGTTAACCTTATGGGGCTTCGTGCCGCCCCGTTGGCTGATGATGCCCCGGCCGTAACAATTGACGGCAAATGGGACCACCGGGATGTCAAAGCCCTCCCGGTCGTAGTCCAAGAACAGCAGGGTGTTGATAAATGCGTGGGCCAGGCCGGGCTCGTGCAGGGGCCGGTAGGCGTAGGCCATGTCCACCCCTTCATTGATGAGCCCGGAGGTCAACAGGCGGGCCGCCTCCGGGTGTCCTTTGTAGTGGAAAACCTTGTCCGCCGGTTCGTCCCAAACGTTTCGCCTCGCCGACCCGTCGGCCCTGGTGAATGGGGAGGAATTGTGCTCATCGTAGGCCAGCACGCAGAAGGGCACGATGACATCCTCCCGGAAGTTCTCGTACTGGTCGTCGCCGAAGATGATCATGAAGTCCGGATTGAAGGCGTTTATCTCTTGCCTAACCTTGCGGAACCCGGCCACCAGGCGTTCCCGGTGCCGCTGGGCGGCGGCAAAGCCCTGGTCGTCCCCAAACTCCAGCCGCATGTCCTCAGGCCAGTTCATTGGGTCCTTGAGCTTCTCAGGGAGGCGCTCATCGTTTTTCAACGTCCTGTGGATGGGAAACGCCAGGTCTTCGTCGGGCGCGATCAGCGCCGGGTAATGGGTTACTCCCGCTCCAAAAATCTCCGCCATCTTTTCATCTCCTGGGGTTTTTAGATTCGGCTGCTGTGGTTTGCTTCTAATAAAGGAATTATTGCCGGTGGACCGCGCGGGTAATCAGCCCTCGGACGCCGCGCCGGGGTCCCAGATCCAGTATTTTGAGATGGCGCCGGCATCGACCCGCAGGTCCAATCCGGTGATCATCTCAGCCTCGTCGGAAGCCAAGAACGCCGCCGCTTTGGCGTAGTGGCTGGGGCTGGGCAGTTTTTGCAGGGGCGAACCGGTGCTGGCGTCGGGCAGTAGCCCCTTGTTCCGCTGCCCCATTCTGGATGGAGGCCATTCCACACCCCAGCGCTTTGCCCGCTCCGAGCCCTCGGTCCGGTCGGTGGCCGTGGGGGTAATGCTATTGACCCGGATACCGTATTCGGCCAGTTCCATGGCAACGGAACGGGTGAAATTCAGCAGGCCGCCTTTGGCTGTGCCGTAGCCAATGTTGCCCGGCTCGCCCTGGTGGCCTGCCGTCGAGATGATGTTGATTATGTTGCCCGGGCGGCCCAAGCCGATCATCTGCTTGGCGGTGTGTTTGGTGAACAGAAAAGCGCCGGTTAATAACACGTCGGTCTGCCGCCGCCACTCGTCCAAGGGCATGTCCAGGACGCCCTTCGTGTTGAACAGCGTGGCGCCGTTGACCAGGATGTCCACTCCGCCGAAGGACTCCTTGGCTTGCTCCACGGCAACCGTCACCTGGGCCTCATCGGTCACGTCGCAGGCGATGCCGATGGCGCGCCGTCCACCATTGATCACCGATTGGGCGCACTGTTCGGCATAATCGGCCCGGATATCGACG
>CAYMZL010000352.1:0-3152 GCA_964394825.1 uncultured Dehalococcoidia bacterium
CGGACTGGTGACATATACGTCGTCCTTCATCGCCGAAATTGTTCGAGCCGGTGTTCAGTCGGTCGGCCGCGGGCAGACGGAAGCATCCCGGGCGGTGGGCTTGTCGGCGATGGGTACCCTGCGCAACGTAACCTTTCCCCAGGCCCTGCGGGTAATCGTGCCCCCGCTGATCAGCCAATACTTGAATCTGACCAAAAACAGCAGCCTGGCGGGCGCGATTGGATATTCAGACCTGACCAATGTGGCCAAGACGATGACTCAGACCGCTCCGGCGGTGTCCATATTCATGATGATCATGGCGGCTTATCTCGCAATGAGCCTGACCTTCTCTCTGATCGGCAACCTTTACAACCGGCACATACGGTTCACCGGAAGCTAGAGCATGTCGACGATTTCCGCACGAACGACCCCACCGGTATTGCCGCCGCCTCGCTCCGAGACCGGCGCCGTGGGCTGGCTGCGCATTAACTTGTTCAGCTCCTGGTACAACAGCGCGATGACGGTCACGGCTAGTATCGTCCTGGCGTTGGCTCTATGGTTCGGTCTGGGCTGGGTACTTCTCGAGGCTAACTGGTCTGTTGTTCCCACACTGGGTGGCCGCATCGTGATCGGCCAGTACAACATCGAAGCCGCGTGTCCGGGACAGAACTGCTTCTGGAGGCCCCAGGCGGCCCTGCTGCTGGTAACCATCCTGCTGGGGATGGCGTGGCAAGTCGCCGGTGGCGGCCTCACGAAGCGCATCGCCTTGATTTTTGGAGGGGTAGCAGCGGCATTCGCCTTTCTGCCATATGGCCTGAGCCAGATGGGTTTGGACGTGCGCCTGCTTCTGCTGGCAAACCTGCCTGCGCTGGCGCTGGGTTGGGCTTTTGCCCGCTACACCCGGTTTGGCGCCGCTTCCTGGATCGCCATCCTGAGCGTGGCCGCTTTCTTGTTGACCCTGGTGTTGCTGCGGGGGATATCTGGTGTGCCGTTCTTGCAACCGGTGGGGGTGATCTACTGGGGCGGTATGATGCTCAACCTGCTGCTGGCCATCGCCGGCATCGGGCTGAGTTTTCCCATTGGAATCGCATTGGCGTTGGGACGCCGCAGCGACTTAAAGGTCTTGAAGCTGCTCTGCATCGTTTTCATTGAGACATTCCGTGGCGTGCCTCTGATCACGCTGCTATTCATGTCCCAAGTGCTGGTGCCGCTGGCGTTTCCGGAAGACTTCCCCCAGAACTCGCTGATGCGCGCCGCCATCGTGATAACCCTATTCAGCTCGGCGTACATGGCGGAAAACATCCGTGGCGGGCTTCAATCGTTGCACCCTGGTCAGGCCGAGGCGGCGCGGGCGCTGGGGTTGCCCGGCTGGCAGACCATGCTTTTCATCTCCCTGCCCCAGGCCATCCGCAACGTCATTCCCCCCATCGTGGGCCAATTCATATCGCTGTTCAAAGACACCAGTTTGGTGTACATCATCGGCATGCTGGACGTGGTGGAGATCAGCCGGGCGTTCATTCAAGGAAACCCGGAATTTCTAGCCAACGCCAAGGAGTTGTTCATCTTCCTGGCGCTGGTCTTCTGGGTCTTCACCTACACCATGTCCACCGTGAGCAGACGGGTCGAGCAGCACCTGGGCGTCGGTGAACGCTGATCACAACTCAGCATCGGACGTTATGACGGAGTAGTTCTTTAGGATTTACAGAGGCTCTTATGAATGCGAAGGAACAATCGGTCGAACAATCAGGCGAGACCGAGGACATAATTATCTTCCGGGACGTGCATAAATGGTTCGGCAATTTTCACGTTCTGCGGGGCATTACCGCCACGATCAAAAGGGGCGAAGTGGTGGTCGTTTTCGGACCATCGGGCTCAGGCAAGTCGACATTTATCCGTACGATCAATCGCCTCGAGGAGCATCAGCGCGGCGACATCATCGTTGACGGCAACGCACTCACAAACGACACCCGCAACATTGACGCCATCCGCCGTGATGTTGGCATCGTCTTTCAGTCGTTCAACCTCTTTCCCCATCTGAAGGTGATGAGCAACATCACGCTGGCCCCGATCAAGGTACGCAAGTTGCCGGCCAGAGAAGCTGAGACCCTGGCCATGGAACTACTGGAGCGGGTGGGCATACCAGAGCAGGCGGACAAATATCCAGCCGAGCTTTCCGGCGGTCAACAGCAGCGGGTGGCCATAGCCCGCGCGCTCGCCATGCAGCCGAAGATCATGCTATTCGACGAGCCGACCTCGGCTCTGGACCCCGAAATGATTAAAGAGGTGCTGGACGTGATGCGTGACCTGGCTTCCTCTGGTATGACAATGATCGTGGTGACCCACGAGATGGGCTTCGCCAAGGAAGTCGCCGACCGCATGATGATGTTCGACGAGGGCATAATAATGGAAGAAGGCACGCCGGAGCAGATATTCGAGGACCCACAGCACGACCGCACCAAGCTATTTCTGTCCCAGATCCTCTGACCGGCCGCCGTTGGTCCGCTCGCTGGTTCTCTCACGGAACCGCTCGGTGATGGCCTGCTCGGCCTGACGGCTGTTGGCGGCGTTGGCGGCGATGAACTCTTCCAACCGCCGGACCTCCGATTGGACATCTTCCACGGCAGGCCCGGCAGGTGTCCCATTCTTCTTCAGGTCGGCCAGTTGGGACCGGGCCTCATCCACCCGTTTCAGCAACTCCAGGGCTTCAAGTTCCATGGTGGCCGTCTTCTTGATCTCCAACAGCCTTCGCCGGTTGGCCACGGCATCTTCAAGCCGCTCCTCGATCTCCCCCATGGCGGTCAGCGACGAGTCCAGGGACGTCTGGCCATAGACGGCCTGGCGGGGCAGGCGGCGCAGTTGAGTCTGGAACTGGCTGACCAGGGCGTCCAGCTTCTCTTCTTTGTTGCGCATCTCGGCGATGCCCAGCCGAAGGGTGGCCATCGCCTGTTCGAGTTGAGAAATAGCCACTTTGGGCGCCTCCCAAAACCGGCCTGGAATCATAACGCCGGAGTAACGTAAGCGTTTCTCCGGCGGACACCCCTAATGGTTCAATGATTGAATTATCCCACCGGGATGGGCTCATTGCTACGGCTTGAAACCCACTTCGGGCAGCACTTTGTTCAGCGCCGCCATGACGCCGTTGATGTCATCTTCGGTTACGTGGCCCAGGTGTC
>CAYMZL010000353.1:0-3149 GCA_964394825.1 uncultured Dehalococcoidia bacterium
CGCCGCCAAGTTGGTGCGGAGCGGCTTCACGGCGGCGACCGACGCCCTGGAGGGACGTTTCGGCTTCATGCGGGCCTTCTCCGGCGGCGCGGACTATGATCCGGAGAAGGCCGCCGCGTCCCTGGGCAGCCGCTGCTTCATGGTTGAGTCCGGGGTAGAGATCAAGAAATACCCCTGCTGCGGCAGCGCCCACCTGGCCCTGGACGCCACCGTCAAGCTGCAACAGCGGGAGACGCTGGAAGCGGCCAACATCGAGCGCATCGAGGTCCGGGTGGACTTCGACCCGCCCCGGTCCCTGATCCACTCCCGGCCCAAGGAGGGACTGGAGGGCAAATTCAGCATGCAGTACTGCCTGGCCGCAGAGCTTTTGGACGGGCGGGTGGGCATGTCGAGTTTCACCGACG
This sequence comes from uncultured Dehalococcoidia bacterium, assembly GCA_964394825.1. Taxonomy (GTDB): domain Bacteria; phylum Chloroflexota; class Dehalococcoidia; order Lucifugimonadales; family UBA3495; genus UBA9611. The sequence goes on from CAYMZL010000353.1 coordinate 405, forward strand.
AGCAGGTGATGCGGCCGGAGGCCCAGGAACTCATCCCCAAGATCGAGATGAAGCGCATCCCCGGCTACGAGGGCCAGACCAGTTGGACCGAGGCCTACAACGAGGTTGAGATACATCTGAAGGACGGGCGGGTGCTGACCGAGCGGGCCGACCGGCACACCATCGGGGCGCTGCGCGGGGCCACCATCGACGAAGTGCGGACCAAGTTTCAAGACTGCGCCGGCATCGCCCTGACCCACGAAAACGCCGCCGCCACGTTGGAGATGCTGGACAACCTGGAAGACATCGGCCCCGTCGGCCCCCTGGCCGACCTACTGGGCGGTTAACCCGCCGTCGATAACCAACTCCGCGCCGGTGACGAAGGACGATTCGTCCGTTTACATTGACCGGACTGTTAATATCAGAACAAGGAGGTTTTTCTCTATAGCCATTTAATGCCTGCAAAGGTAGACTACCAGCCCTCGACTTGTCTGAGCGTCAAGGCCCCGACGAGCTTGCCTAATGAAATCGTGACCTCACAACCTGAACGGAGGGAAGAATGGTGACCACACCATCAGCCCGAAGCCAACGGGATAATCTCAATATCGGTATTTTCCTAGCCGGGCGGCAGTACGGAGAAGAACTTGAACCGATCTTTCGCAATGCATTGGGTTACAATCCTAACGGTCCTCATCCGACGAATGACTGGGAGATTCACGACGGACGGTTTAGGAGCGCGCAAGCAGCCGGGCGACAGAGCTTCCGTAATCGCAGGCCGGGCTATTTCACGTTCAATGCGATGCCTTTTGGGGGAACGCAATTATACAAAGTCACTTGGTATGTTTGGCTTAACCCCCAAACAAATGCATCGCAGACGGTGCCAATACCAAGTGTTGACTTGCGGCAAATGCGGCGGACCAGAGACAAAGACCTGGACACCAGAATCGCTACGGCTCGAAGTATCAGAACCGCCAGTAACATTGAGGATCAAAGGAACGCTATCGCACGTTCAGACTATCAAGAACTCAAGGCAATTCAATCCCGCATGTTGGAAGACGATAGCCTTGGAGAAATCCTATCCGGATTACACGGCCTTCCCTACGCTGACATCGAAGACATATTACCGCAGTTGCCGGATGCTACTTTTGCGGCAGTGAAGTGGGATTTTCAGAGAACGGCCAAGAAGATAAACCAACTCCAACATAAACTTCGTCAAGAGCACACCAAAATTTCCGATCAATTGATGAGTTGGGTGATGCTCAAAACCGGCTTGCCAAACAATGCGCCGCAACTTGCTCTCCAAGACGCAGTGAATCGAATGGCGGCACTTGGAGGCCCATAATATGGCGGAATCAGAATCTCCCATTCCCACGGGAGTAACTTTGCTGGATAGTTTAGTAGTGCTGCCACATACCGAGTGGTATGGACGCATCGTAGATTTGCCAATCTCGTTAATCAAACCGGATCCGGACAATCTACGTCAGGAGTTCGACGATGACGATATAGCAGATCTCGGACGAAACATTCAGTCCATCGGACAGTTAGATGAGATAACAGTCTTCCCGATTTTTGTCGGAGCCGGAAGTTGGGCGGGGTTCTTTGACCTCCACGACGGAGAAAGACGGTGGCGAGCCGCAAAGGCGGTCGGTTTGTCGACCCTGCGAGCGAAGATCGTCGTGCGACCCTCAGACGAAGATCTGCTATACAAAAAAGTTAGCCGTGTTCTGCAAACGCGGTCTTTGGCGCCGGAGACAAAAGTGGCCGGTCTGGAACGGGCTTTAGCAGATCTCGGTGTTTTGCAAAAGCCCGAATCTTGGGAAGCACTTCGGGAAAAGCTAGGCGGCGGCCCTGAGTGGCCTCAATTGGTTCGCGTGGTGTTGTTGAAGCCAAAAGTCCGCAGCCTCATGGACGAAGGTCTCATCAATTTTACGATTGCTCAATCTTTGGGTAGGCTGCCGAAGGACCGCCAAGAGGCAGTTGCCCAATTTGTTGTGGTGAACAAGATAAATGGCAGATTTTTTTCCACCCAAATGGTGCCGTATTTTCTCGAGAATCCAGATGCAACTCCCGCTCAGGCGTTTGAACATGCCAGGGTGGGAGATTGGAAGCAATACAGCAAATCGCCGTATCAAAAAGGGCAAGAACCACCTCTGAATCAGCGCGTCGAAGCCTTCTTAGATGATTGCATCAAATGGGAGCGTGCCTGGGAGGTGCTAGTGCATACTGGGCTAGTGCATGAAATTGAAGGAAACTCCACCTACGAATATAGGTTAAAAGATGCCGCCCGTCGGATCGCCGAACGAGCCGGTGCTTTAGCGGAGCGGATTGCCGAAGACCAATTAGAAGATAAAATAAGTCAGTTAAATGAATTTAATGCCGACATTGCCGACGGGGTTGCCAATTCGCCGTAAATTTCTGCCAATTGACATTTTAGCCCCTTTGCCGATTCACTGGGCGGTTAGTCCGCCGTCGATCACCAACTCGGAGCCGGTGACGAAGGACGACTCGTCGGAGGCCAGGTACAGGGCCCCGTAGGCGATGTCCTGGGGCGTGCCCATCCTGGCGATGGCGGTCCGCGCCACCGCCGTTTCCCGGCTGACCGGGTCGGGCCAGACCTGGTCACCCATGTCGGTGTCGATGGGCCCTGGGTGTATGGAATTGGCCCGGATGCCCTCCGCGGCGTACTGGACGGCGGTGGACTTGGTGAAGATGCGCACCGCTCCTTTGGAGGCGCTGTAGGCGGAACTGGTGCGGCTTCCGACCAGC
>CAYMZL010000354.1:0-3146 GCA_964394825.1 uncultured Dehalococcoidia bacterium
AGAACGTGCCCCCGGGAACCAAGCTGGCCATTGGCTCGGCAATACTCGAGGCCACCGACCAGCCCCATACCGGCTGCTCAAAATTCTCCGGACGGTTCGGCATCGACGCCCTGATGCTCATCAACTCGCCCGCCGGCCAGGAACTCCAACTGCGGGGTATCTGCGCCAAGGTGGTCCAGGGCGGTCAGATAAACGCCGGTGATACCGTAACGAAGTCTTAAAAAATGCGCTTCGGCCACCTGATGCTCTGCGACCAGAGGGAAGGGGAGTCCCCTCAGAGACGCTATGAGGAGATGATGGAAGAGGTCCGGCTCATGGATGAGCTGGGCTATTGGTCGGTCTGGTTTGCCGAGCACCACTTTGACGGGTATTCGCTGATTCCGGACTCTCTCCTGTGGTGCGCCGCGGCGGCCCGGGAAACCAAGCAGATCCGCTTGGGCGCCGGCGTGGTAGTGCTGCCTTTCCACCACCCGGTGCGAGCCGCCGAACAGGCGGCGATGGTCGATTGCTTGAGCGATGGCCGCTTGTTGTTGGGCGTCGGCAGGGGTTACCAGCCCCATGAGTTCGCCGGTTTCGGCCAGACCGTCGAAGAAAGCCAGCACCGGTACGATCAGGGATTGGAGGTGTTGGTCCGTTGCCTCGAGCAAGACGACTTTTCTTATCGCGCAGGCGGGCTCTGGGCGGGAGAGCGCGTCACCGCCTGGCCCAAACCGGTCCAATCCCCGGTGCCCATGTGGGGCGCCGCCATCAGCGAGGCTTCGTTCGAGAGGTTCGGCAAGCTGGGTTGGCCCATCCTGGCATTCCCGTCCAGCACCCCGGCGGAGAAGCTGAAAGTCCAGTTTGACCTGTACCGCGACACCTTCACGGAATGCGGGCACCCTCCGGAAAGCATGCGTATCGCCGCCACCATGTTCACCTACCTGGCCGAAGACCGCCAAGAGGCTGATCGGACTTTCGAACGGGCCATGGGCAAATACTTCGGGCACTTGGATCGGTTGACCAGATCAGCGGAGTCGGAGCAACGCCTCTATGACCGCCTGCCCACCACGGCCCGCCTGTCTGGGGACCCAGCCCAGGTGGTAGACGACCTCCGCGGCGTTCAAGAGTACCTTGGGATTACCGATGTCTTGAACGTCACCCACTTCGCCGGAGAACTTACTCACCAGCAGACCCTGCGGTCCATCGAGCTGTTCGCCCGCGAAGTGATGCCAGCTTTTCGGACCGTCAACGCCTGAAGGCCGGCGTGTCTTGGGATTGGGCCGGAGCGGTCAGATAAAAGCCGGCGACCCGGTCAAGAAGCTTTAAGTAAATCTACCAAGAGCAACCAAAGGAGGTTACCCCATGGCCACAATGACCACACCCGACGCCGTTGCGATGGACAGCCAAAAGTTGGAACTGGTGAAGCAACTGTTCCAACGGCAGATAAGCGAGGGCCTCCATCCGGGGGCCGGGCTGGCGGTGTACCGCTACGGGAACTTGGTACTGGACATCCACGGCGGCATCGCCGACACCGGGCCCGTCACCGCCGAGACCATGTTCGTGCTGATGTCGTCCACCAAGCCGCTGACGGCTTCCTGCCTCTACATGCTGAAGGAGCGGGGAAAGATTGCCTGGGACGACACTGTGGCCACGTATTGGCCTGAGTTTGCCCAGAACGCCAAAGAGACCGTTACCATCCGACACATCTTGACCCACCGGGGAGGATTCCCAGAAACCCCGGAGTCGCTGCCCTGGACCGATTGGCCCGATTGGAGCAAGGTGACCAGGGCCATGGAACAGGCGCCCGCCATTTACACCCCCGGCGAGACGCTGGCCTACCATCCCATCAACTACGGCTGGGTCATCGCCGAACTGGTCCGGCGGGTCGACGGCCGCACCTTCGACAAGTTCATCGCGGAGGAGCTAACCGCGCCCCTGGGCATGAGCAACACCTACGTCGGCCTCCCACCGGGCCTGGAAGTCAGGGTGTCGCCCATGCACAAGATGGAGGACGACGCTGATCCCAGTGGTTATAGCGCGACTTTCAGCAATCCAGTGGTGCTTCGATCCATCGTGCCGGGCGCGGCCGGTGTCGCCACGGCGGGAGACCTGGCCCGGTTCTACGCCATGATGGAGCGGAAGGGGACCTTGGACGGCGCCAAAGTGATCGAGTCAAAGACTGCGGAAGAAGCGGTCGCGTTCCAGGTTGAGGGCATCGACAAAACGATCGGGCTTTTCGCCCAGCGGTCCCTGGGCCTGGCCCTGGCCGACGAGCGCATGGGGAGGTCCACGGGAGACCCGCTGAAGACCTTCGGCCACGGCGGCGCGGGCACCTCCATCGGATGGGCCGACTTCGACTCCGGCCTGGCCGTCGGCTACATCACCAACGGCTTCCGGGGCAACCTCACCAACTACCCCCGCCTGACCGCAATCTCCCAGGCCGTCCGCGACGCCTGCGTCTGATCCACCGGCACGGGTTAACCCCCAGCCGGGAGCACCGGCCGCATCAAACCGCCTACAACTGAGCGGTCAACTGCGGACTGGATTTCCCGCGGCGGCCGCAAAGGCATCCTCAAACGCGTCAGGGCTCATGTTGGCGGCCTGGGCCAGTTGAGACTTTAGGTGTTCGTCGTTCAAGTCCTCCGGCTCCAGCCTGATCATGTATTCCTGGGCGACCGCGTAGTATTCCGATTGGACATCGACGGTACGCACCCGGATGCGGCCGGTATCCGGGTCCCTCAGATCATCGAAGGCCAACACTTTCCGTTGACCGTCAACCTGGCAGATCAGCCCACCGAAACGCAGGCGCTCGTCGTCCGTATCGGACAATAGGAACCGGACCGCGCCGTAGCCCAGAGTACGGGTGTAATCGATGTCGAAGGGGATCGGAGGCGCACAGCGTAGTTGGTATCCAATCGTTACATCCACGATCGAGATCTGCTGACCCCTTGCGGCGAAAGCCTGCTGGACGTGCCTCCGCAAGATGATTGCCAACGGGATGTCGTTCAGGCTGATGTGGCCGAAGGAATCATGCTCCACGCTGACACCAGGCAGGCCGGCCAATTCTTCGGGGGCCAGCTTTTCAGCGATGCCCTCCGCGATCACGGCGACGCCGTGTTGATGTCCCATCACCCGCCGCTTCAATATCGAGCCTTCCAAGACCTTGG
>CAYMZL010000355.1:0-1166 GCA_964394825.1 uncultured Dehalococcoidia bacterium
TACCCCAACGGACTGGCCTTCTCCCCGGACGAGTCCGTCCTGTACGTGGCCATCAGCCGGGAGAGCCAGGTCTGTTTCGAAGAGGCGGAGAAGGGCCTGGTTTGCAATCACCGCAAGATCAGGGCCTTCGATGTCGCCTCCGACGGCACGTTGAGCAACAACCGGGTCTTCGCCAGCATGGCCTCCGCCGAAGTGGGCGTGCCCGACGGCATGAAGGTCGATACCCTGGGCCGGGTATTCTGCACCGGCTCCGGCGGTATCTGGGTCTTCGACCCCGACGGGACCCATCTGGGCGTCATCAAGGGACCCGAGGTGCCCCGGAACATCGCCTTTGGCGGTCCCAACTTCCGCACCGTCTACACCACTCCCGGTGTGTCTCTCTACAGCTTCCGGGTCAAGACTCCGGGTATCCGCCCCTATTAACAGACCAGTTTCAAGGAGATTGAAATGGCTACATCGACTACCGTGGGCACCGGCAAATACACCTACGAGGTGAATGAAGACTGGGCCAAGTTGCCCGAGGGTTGGGAGATGCCGGCCGCTGCGGTCTACGGCGATTCCCAAGACCGGGTCTACTGCTTCAACCGCGACCCGGACCATCCGGTCTGCATCTTCGACCGGGACGGCAATTTCGTGTCGTCTTGGGGCGCGGGCATCATCTCCTTCGCCCACGCAATCTACCTGGACAAGCAGGACAACGTTTGGCTGGTGGACCGGAACAAACATCAGGTATACAAGTTCACCACTGATGGCAAGCTCCTGATGACCATCGGTGAGGAGGGGGTCCGTTCCGACACCGGAGTCGCGCCCGACGACTACAGTTCCACCACCTGGTCCAGCGTGACCCACAGCGGCGCGCCGTTCAACATGCCGGCTGGTATCGCGGTGAACGACGCCGGCGAGATATTCATCGCCGACGGCTACGCCAACGCCCGGGTCCACAAGTTCACCCCCGAGGGCAAGTTAATCATGTCCTGGGGCGACCCCGGGTCGGGCGAAGGCCAATTCAACCTGCCCCACGGCGTATGGATCGACCGGCAAGGCCGGGTTTTAGTTTCTGACCGGGAGAATGACCGGGTCCAGGTGTTCACTCAAAACGGCGAGCACATCACCACCTGGCCCACCAAGCTCATCGGCCCGGCCCTGATGTACGTTGACGATGAGGA
>CAYMZL010000355.1:1266-3139 GCA_964394825.1 uncultured Dehalococcoidia bacterium
CCACCTGGCCCACCAAGCTCATCGGCCCGGCCCTGATGTACGTTGACGATGAGGACACTGTCTACATCCCCGAGCACAACGGCGGCCTAGTCAGCGTATTGAACCTGGACGGTGAGAGGTTGGCCCAGTGGGGAGAGATGCTGCACCGTTCCTGCCATGGCATCTGGGTCGATTCCCACAAAGACCTCTACGTGGTGATGCCGGGCGATTGGGGCAAGGGCCGCCGCGTGGTGAAATATACCCGCAAAGGGTAAACGCTTGCGGGCCAAACCAGCCATTTGCTATATTGGGATGGCTGGCCGAGCGCCGGATAATTCCGGCCACGGGCCATGCCTCAATGGGGCCGTAGCTCATCTGGGAGAGCGTCCCGATCGACATCGGGAAGGTACGGGGTTCCCCCCGATAAATCGCGTCCTCAGCCGATAACAGGCCGGTATACTTAAGACAGTGGGGCTGTAGCTCATCTGGGAGAGCGCTTCAATGGCATTGAAGAGGTACGGGGTTCGAGTCCCCGCAGCTCCACCACCTCCGTCTTGTCCCCTACGTTGGCCTCCACCTCCGGATTCACTTGTGTCTCCAGCAGACCCCAACCCCGATAATCTCCGATGACCGCAGAAACCACCACCCTCCCAGCACCGGGCCAAACCAGGGCATTCTCCATCATCGCGGCGGCGTTGTTCCTGAGCAACACGGCTGCTCTGATGCTGGGGCCGCTGTTGGTGGACCTCGCCCGGGAATTCGACACTTCGGTGGCAGTCACGGGTCAGTTGCTGGCGGCCACTTTCGCCTCTTGGGCCGTCTTCGCTCCGTTGGTCGGCCCCATCTCTGATTCCGTGGGACGCCGCCCGGTGGCCTTGACCGGCCTGGCCCTGATGGGGACCTGCATACTGGCGGCGGCCTTCGCGCCCGATTTCTACGTCCTGATGGCGCTGCTGATTGGCACCGGACTGGGCGGCGCCATGATTCCGCCTAATAGCATGGCCGCCATCGCCGACGTTGTCTCTCCGGAGAACCGGGGACGGGCCATCGGGGTAGCCCAAGGCATCATGTCAGCGGCGGCGGTGATTGGCGTTCCCGTGGTCGCGGTCCTGGCCAGCGTGGGCGATTGGCGGCTCCCATTCGTCGTGTTGGGGACGCTGTTGCTGGCCACCTTCGCTCTTTCCTGGGTCTGGTATCCAAAGGGGCCGGCGACCGGGCCGGGGTCCTTCTCCTATCTCAGCCGGTTCAAGGAACTGGGCTCCATCTCGGTGTTCCGGTTCGGGATGCTGGCTAACCTTGCCCAGCGCATCGGGTTTTACGCCGTGGTGGGTTACATGGCCGCCTATCTCATCGACACCTATGGGATGAGCGTCGGAGAAACCGCGCTTCCCCTGGCAATCGTTGGGTCAGGCGCCGTGGTGGGCAGCCTTTTGGCCGGAATGATTGCCAGCCACAAAATGAGGCTCAGATTCGTGACGGGCGCAGCGCTGGCGGGCGGGGCGGCGGCGGCCCTGCTGTTCGCCGTCGATCCATCCATCTGGGCCACGGTGGCCATCGCCTTCGGCGCGGTCTTCCTGTTGAGCATCGGCTGGCCGGTGTTCATCACCTTCGCCACCGACGTGGCGGGGCAGTCCCGGGCCACCGCCGTGGGCATGATGGGCGCCAGCAACCGGCTGGGAGGGGTGATTGGCGCGGCCATCGGCGGCGCGTTCCTGGCCATCGGCGGTTATGGCGCGGTGGGGATTTTTTGCCTGGTGGCGGTGGTGTTCTCCGCATCGGTGATGCGCCTGTTCATGCGGGAACCGGAGAAAACGGCTTAAGTGAATACTGTCTGCCGGTCCGATTCACGATGAGTCAATTTCGGTTTCTGGCCGCCGTGGCCGTGGGGGTTTTC
>CAYMZL010000356.1:0-3137 GCA_964394825.1 uncultured Dehalococcoidia bacterium
AGAGGAGGTCAACTGCCTCCGCCCCTATGCAGAGGTCTTCCAACTGGTGGGCATGATCACCGCCTTGGGGGCGGTATTCGTCTTCACCTTCAAGGATGTCTTCGACTCCTTCGACAAAGGCCTGTATATCCAGGGGGAAACCGAGTTGGGTTACCGGGCGATGATCGCGGCGGCCGGCGCGCTGACGCTGTTGTTGGTCCTAGCCACGGCCTGGCTTCACCGCCGAAAGGAACAGGAGTTCACCCTCAACGGAATCGAAGGTATCGCCATCGCCATCCTGCTGGTTGCGGCATTCGCGGTGGTTGGTGTTAACACCGGGGGCGAAGTCGTTTACGCCGTGGTCTTCAACGCCCTGCTGGCCGTCGCTCTGCTTGGCGTGTTGGTGTCGGGGTATCTGCGGGGCCGCGAAGCCTGGGTTAACATCGCCCTGGCCTTTACCGGCATCTTCATCGTAACCCGTTACTTTGAATACAGTTGGGACCTGCTGGACCGGTCGTTGATCTTCGTGGCGGCAGGGGTGATCCTGCTGCTGGGCGGGTTCCTGGCCGAGCGGGGCCGCCAGAAGATGTTGGAGCGCATCAGAGCGGCGGGAGTCTCTCCATGAGCCTCCCAATGAAGATCGCGTTCTGGGTCACCGTGGCCGGGCAGATCATCCTGCTGCTGGCATTCATTGGGTTTAAAGAAAACGTGCTCCGCACCGGCGCCACGGTGCTGCTGCAAACGGTGCCCATCGACCCCAGGTCGCTGCTCCAGGGCGACTACGCCATCTTGGACTATGAGATTGCCGAAGTATCCGGCCACTTTGTCGTCTCGCCGGGCGATGAGTTCTATGTTGAGCTCATCGAGGGCGAGGACGGCGTCTGGCGCGCGGACCGGTACACTTTGGAAAAACTTGACTCGGTTGAGGTGTTCATCAAAGGCACGGTGAACTCACGGGGAAGGCTGGACTTCGGCATCGGCGCCTATTTTGTTCCCGAGGGGATAGGTAGTATCATCGAACGGGCGGGCGACGTGAAGGTGCGGGTGGCCGTTAGTTCCGGCGGCTCCGCGGTGATAAAAGAGCTGTTGGTTGACGGCGAGCCCTTCGATCCAAAAAGCTCAACGGCTCCTGCCGTTCCGCCCAGGGAGCCGCCGACTCCCGAGCCGGTTCGGCCGCCGGCAAGTAGTCCGCAGCCCAAACCTTAAGGCGGGGCAGAGTCATGTCAAACGTAGTGCTGGTAATCGACATGGTCAAGGGATTCCTGGAGCCGGGCCACAATCTCTATTGCGGCGACGAGTCGCGGGAGATCATACCCAGGGTCCATAGCCTCATTGCCCGGGAACGGGCCGCCGGGTCGGAGATCATATTCATCTCGGACCACCACGACCCCGACGACCTGGAATTCCAGATATTCCCGGTCCACTGCGTTAAGGGCACCGAGGAGCCAGACGTCATACCCGAGCTGTCCGAATTCGTGACCGGGGACAACGTCATCCCCAAGAACCGGTACAGCGGTTTCTTCAACACGGATCTGGAAGCCCGCCTGGCCGCTGGGGCGCCGGACAAGGTCATCGTCTGCGGCGTCTGCACCGACATCTGCGTCCTGCACACCGCCTCCGACGCCCGAAACCGAGACTACCCTGTCGAGGTGCCCTCGGATTGCGTGGCCAGCTTCAATCCCGAGGCCCACGGGTGGGCCCTTTCTCATCTGAAAGACATACTAGGCGCAACGGTTCTATAGAACCAAAGGACATCAGGGGCGCTACGGTGATCTAGGCCTGAAAGCCTACATAATGGCTTCGGCAATCACCGCCTCGGTCACCTCGTCGTCGGTCATCCCCAACACCTCGCGCAGCACCTGCTCGTTGTGCTGGCCCAAGACCGGCGCCGGGAACCGTGGGCCGCTGTCGTAGCCCCTGATCCGGAACTGATGACCGGCGTAGGGCACCGTGCCCATCTCCTGATGGTCGAGGTGGCGGAAATAATTCCGGTGCGCCAACTGGGGGTCGGTCTCCAAGTCGCTGCTCCGCTGCACCACCCCTGCCGGCACCCCGTGGGACAGCAGCAATCGCATCAACGCCTTTGGGTCTTGGTCCTTGGTCCATTGGCCGATGTGCTGGTCGACGGTGTCGTGGTTGTCCAGCCGGCCCTCCATGGAACCGAAACGCCCGTCTTTGGCCCAGGCCGGTCCTCCCATGGCCCGCTGCAACGCCTCCCACTGGTCCTCGGTCTCCACGGCGATGGTGCACCACTGGTCGTCCCCGGCGCAGGGGTAGGCCCCCTGGGGCGCGAGGTATTGAGACCGGTTCCCGTTGCGGGTGACGCTCCGTCCGCTCACGTTGTAGTCCATGATCTGTGGCGATAGGTAATGGAGTGACATCTCAAGCTGGGAGGCATCGATGTGCTGACCCTGGCCCGTCCGGCGGCGGTGGTCCAGAGCAGCCATGATGGTGGCGGCCAAGATCCGGGGGGACACGCCATCCGTGTAGGCCACCCATGGTCCGTCGGGCGCCAGATCAGGCCAGCCGGTGGTCTCGTAAAACCCGGCGATGGACGCTGCGTGGAAGCCGTACCCGGAGAAGGCGGCGGCGGGGCCGGTCTGTCCCATGAGGCAAGTGCTGGCCATCACGATTGAGGGGTTCAATTGCCGGGCGGCCTCGTAGCCGATGCCCAGGGAGTCCACGATACCCGGCCTGAAGCTCTCAATGAAAACGTCGGCCCACGATATGAGCCGTTTGGCTATGTCCAGTCCAGCCGGGTTCTTCATGTCCAAGCACAACCCCAACTTCGAAGCGTTGAACTCGGCAAAAAACTGGGTGCGGTCCGGGCCGGGAACGGCGTCTTTGAATGGACCGGCGGTGCGCAGAATATCCAAGGGCGTGGCCGCTTCCACCCGGACCACAGTCGCGCCGTGGTCGGCCAGGTACTTGGCCGTAGTGGGTCCGACGAGCACCCACGAAATATCAACCACCTTGAGTCCGTCGAAGGGCAAAGTTTCTGGCATCACCCGCTCCTCTAACCGGCCTTTCCACCGGTCGCCAGCAATATTTCTTCGTCTCCCAGTCCCAGCATGGACCCTAGCACCTGTTGGTTGTGCTCCCCCAGCGCCGGAGCCCAACTCCTCACGGTCATGGGCGTTTCCGACATGCGTACAACC
>CAYMZL010000357.1:0-3123 GCA_964394825.1 uncultured Dehalococcoidia bacterium
CTCCAACGTGGTCTCAATTCATCTTGGCACGCCATCACGTTTTCCGACACCACCCCGCAAACTCCGGGATGACTCATGTTTGTGTGTAACGCGATATAGGAAATCTTGGGTATCGATTTTCGTTTAGCCAAGCGCTGCGCTTGGCGGAGATCCATGGCAAGAAAATAGTTATCGTCTGGCTGTAAGCGTGAAAAGAAGGGGCGGCTAGAGTGGCGATCAATCAGGGACGCCCTCCGACGCCCGACACGGGTTCCCGGAAAACAGCCCTAGCCGGGGTCCAAGCCCGCGAACCGGGGCATCACTTCCTGGGCCAGCAACTTCATGGAATTCTCCCACCCCTTCTGGTTGTCCATGTTGTCGTAGACCAGCGACAGCAGTGTGCCGAAGCCGCCACACATCTCGTAGAGGGCGAGTATCTTCTTCTCCACCGTGTCGGGCGAGCCGATGAGCCAGACGTTTTCGGCCATGTACTCCGGCGTGACTGCCGAGTCCGGGATGCTGGAGTCGTGCTTGATGACGTGGAGCAACTGGAACTGGTCGAAGAGGGGCAACAGGTACTCGCCCCAGACCCGTCCCAGCATGCCGTTCACCGCTTTGTCGTAGGCCTCATCGTCCGAATCGGCCACCCAGACATCCCTGGTGATGCGCCAATCCTTTCTGCTGGGGGTCTTGCCGCTGCGTTTGGCGCCCTCCAAGACCGCGTCCCAGTGGCTGATCACGTAGTCCCCGTTGAACGCCAGGCTCATGGGGATGAACCCGCGTTCGCCGGCGATCTTGAGGGTTTCAGAGCCCACGCTGACCGAGGCGACGCCGATGGGCGGATGGGGCTTCTGGAAGGGCTTGATGTGGTGCCGCAGGGTGCCGAATTGGGGCTCCGGCAGGTTCACGGTCCAGAACTCGCCCTTGTACTCGAAGGGCTCGTCTTCCGCCCAAAGCCTTAGGATTATGTCAATCGCCTCCCGGGTCATCTCCCGGTGCTGGCCGTTCAGGCCGTCCACGTCGAACATGGTGTAGTCGGTGGGCAGTCCTCCGGAGCCGATCCCGAACATGAAGCGTCCCTGGGCCATGTGGTCCAGGTAGGCCACCCGGCACGCCAACTCGGCTGGATGGTGGTAGGGCAGCAGATGCACACCCGTACAAAGCTTGATGTTCTTGGTGCGCATCAGGGCCTGGGCAATCATCAGGTCAGGCGATGGGAGCGGCTCCCAGGGCGCCGTGTAGTGTTCTCCGATCCAGGCCTCGGAGAATCCCAGGCCGTCGGCTAGGACCAGACAGTCCAGGTCCCATTGGTGGGCTTGGAAGACATCCCGCCCCGGCGGATGAGAAGGCATCAAGAAGAGTCCGTATTGCATCGCTCCTCCAGCCCCGATCGAGAATGACGAAATTAACGGTGTCCGGCGAGGACGTCACCATTCTAGCGTTCAAAGGCCGAGTGGCATAGAGGCAAAGCCGGTTTGGGTCCCCTGAACATCCGGTCCCTAAGCCTCCGCTCTCCGTCAACAAGGCCTCGTTGTAATAGAATGGGCGCTGTCGTATTCTTAGACGCGATTCAAGAGAGCTATCTCCGGGCCTATCTTGGTCCAAGCGGTAGGCCCGGTCCGGTGATGATTGTTTAGTCTTTTGGGCATGGGAAACCTCTGGGGCAACCCTTTTGCCAAGGCCCGGGGCGTCTTCTACGGTTGGTGGATGGTGGCCGTCGGCGGCTTCATCATGGTCATCACCGCCGTGCCGGTGTTCCAGGCCATGGCGGTCTGGGCCGTGGCGCTGGAGTCACAGTTCGGCTGGAGCCGCACCCAGTTGGGCCTGGCCCTCAGTTTCACCCGCGTGGAGGGCAGCTTCACCGGACCAATCGCTGGATACTTGGTCGACCGCATGGGCACCCGCTTCATGGTGTTCACCGGATTGTTGATCCTCGCCGCGGGCTTCCTTCTTTTCAGCCGGATGGAGAGCCTGTGGATGTTGTATCTGGCCTATTTCGTCATGTCCATCGGGCAGGGCCAGGCCGGCTGGCTCACGGTCATGACCCTCCTGAACCATTGGTTCGTTCGCCGCCGCGCCCTGGCCATGGGTCTGGCCATGGTTGGCATGAGCATCGGCGCATTGGTGTTGGTGCCGCTGATCGCTTGGCTGATCAATCCCGAGGCAGACCGTCTTGGTTGGCGGCGCACTGCGGAGATACTGGCGGTGGTTGTCCTGGTCTCGGCAATCATCCTGCCCAAGTTGATCCGGAACAAGCCTGAAGATGTGGGTGATCATCCAGATGGGGAATCTCCCGTGTTTGCCGCCGCTGCAATCGAAGGCGGCCAGCAGCCGGAACCAGAACTGGAGTTGACCATCGGCCAGGCCCTGCGCACCCAGGCGTTTTGGTGCATCTCCGTCGGCCACGGGCTCGGTTCAATGGTCGTGCTGGCCATCATGTCCCACCTGGGGTTGTTGTTGGGGGACCTGGGCTACGGCGTGCAAACCGCTGGCTGGGTGATCTCCGTCCAGACCGCGGTGGCTATAGTGTTCCAGTTCCTGGGCGGTTGGTTCGGCGACCGGATACCCAAGAACGTGGCCCTATTTATCTTTACCGCCATTCAGGGTCTGGGGGTGATTTTCCTGACCCTGGGTCCCGACATCATCTACTTCTACGCCTTCGCCGTGTTGTTTGGCATCGGGTTCGGTGGCCGTACACCTTTGACCACGGCCATCCGGGGAGACTATTTCGGACGTGCGTCCTTCGGGAAGATATTGGGCATCTCCATGGTGCCCATGAACATCCTTCTGCTCATTGCCGCGCCCATGGCCGGGTTCATGCGTGACGAGTTGGGCGATTACAACATGGCCTTCCTGCTCCTGGCGGGGCTCAACATTCTGGGCGCCGTCCTTTTCTTGATCGCCAGGAGGCCCAAACTGCCGGGATTGGTTCTGGCCGAAGCAGCAACTTGATCCGGAAAAGGAAATCTTGAGTCATCTCAGATTTCAATCGAAAGAAGATGCAACGGTGCCAACTCTGTCTTTCCGGCGGAGGCCGGAATCCAGAAAGACTGCTTTAGCCAGATATCATCATGTGCAAATTCCCTGGATTCCAGCTTTCGCTGGAATGACGAAAGCGGCTTTGCCGGTATTCAATGGCAAAGC
>CAYMZL010000358.1:0-3102 GCA_964394825.1 uncultured Dehalococcoidia bacterium
TTCCAGGTCTACCGGAAGCGGTGACACCGCCGGATTTGCTGGCTGGACGAGTAAGGCGGGGCGCCTTCCTCACGATCCCACTCATCCTTTGGTCAGTCTGACAGGAGCCTGAGCCATGAGAGCCGTTGTCTACAAAGGCCCTTTCGAAGTCGCCGTGGAGACCGTTCCGGACCCGGAGATCAAACACCCAAACGACGTTATCGTGAAGGTCACTTCCACCTGCATCTGCGGCTCCGACCTGCACATGTACGAAGGCCGCACCGCCGCCCAGCCTGGGATAGTTTTCGGCCACGAAAACATGGGGGTGGTCCAGGAGGCCGGCCCAGCGGTCAGGACTCTGAAGCAGGGTGACCGGGTGGTGATGCCCTTCAACGTGGCCTGCGGGTTCTGCAAGAACTGCCAAAGGGGATTCACCGGATTTTGCACCACGGTGAACCCAGGATTCGCCGGCGGCGCCTATGGCTACGTGGCGATGGGTCCGTGGGTCGGTGGCCAGGCCGAATATCTCCAAGTCCCTTTCGCCGACTTCAACTGCCTGCCGCTGCCCGAAGGCACCCAGTGGGAATCGGACTTCGCCCTATTGGCCGACATCTTTCCCACCGGCTATCACGGCGCCGAGCTGGCGGACGTCAGCCCTGGAGAAAGCGTCGCCGTGTTCGGGGCCGGCCCCGTTGGCCTGATGGCCGCCTATAGCTGCATGATTCGGGGAGCGGCCGAGGTCTACGTCATCGACCACGTTCAAGATCGTCTGGACAAGGCCGTTGAGATAGGCGGGATTCCCATAAATTTCGACACCGGAGACCCGGTGCGGCAAATCAAAGACCGTCGCGGCGGGGAGGGCGTGGACAAGGGCATCGACGCCGTGGGATACCAGGCCGCCACCGCCGGTTCCTCGGCCGCCGGCGGTGAACAGGACGAGTCGCCAAATATCGTATTGAACCAGATAATCGACGTGGTTAACCCCACCGGCGCTCTCGGCATACCGGGACTCTACGTGCCGACTGATCCCGGCGGCGTTGACGAAGGCGCCAAACGCGGCGCGTTGTCCATCAACTTCGGCCGCCTGTTCGAGAAGGGACTCCGGCTGGGCACCGGCCAGTGCAATGTGAAGCGGTACAACGCGTACCTAAGGGACATGATTATCTCCGGGCGGGCCAACCCCAGCTTCGTGGTTTCCCATGCGGTGCCGCTGGACGACGCCCCAGACGCTTACAAAAAGTTCGACCAGCGGATCGACGGCTACACCAAAGTAATCCTCAATCCATAGCCGGTAAACTCCACCGGCATACTCCAAACGATTATGGAAACGCGGCGGGAAAAGCAGTGAGCCCCATGCGGATAGGCAGCGGCGCAAATACCTACGAATGGCAGGACTCTTGGGCCGGTATACCGGATTCGGAGAGCGCCCGGACCGGCTGGGCCCATCATGGCGTGGCGGTGACGGAGTCGGGCCAGATCATCACCTACCACCCCGGCGACCCAACCATAATGGTCTTCGACCAGGAAGGGAACCTGGTCCGGTCCTGGCCGGTGGACCTGAACGACGCCCACGGAATCACCCTGGTGACCGAAGGCGGCCGGGAGTTGCTCTGGATCGCCGACAATGGGCGTAAACGTCAGCACGCCATCGGGTACGAATATCCCGGCGGCGGGACGCGTGGGCAGGTGCTGAAGATGGACCTGGAGGGAAACGTCCTAGCCAGTCTGCCGCGCCCGGACCTCGATGTGTACCAAGAGGGTATGTATTCGCCGACCTGGGTTGCGGTGAACGAGGAACGGCACGGCGGAAACGGCGACGTTTGGGTCGCCGATGGCTACGGACAAAGCTACGTGCACCGGTACGGCAAAGCGGGAAACTACATCGCCAGCATCAACGGAGAGGAGGGCGAGGCCGGCAGGTTTAATTGTCCCCACGCTATTTTCATAGATCGCAGGGGCGCCCCCGCGGAACTCTATGTGGCGGACCGGGCCAACGGACGGGTCCAGGTCTATGACCTTGAGGGGAATTACCAGCGGGTGTTCGGCAGCGATTTCCTCACCACTCCCAGCGGATTTGCCGCCCACGGTGACATGCTGGTTATCGCCGAGCTTCGGGCCCGGCTTACGGTATGCGGAAAAAACGACGAATTCGTCTGCTACCTCGGGGCCAACGACCCAGTGTGTGACGTTGAGGGATGGCCCAACAACAAGGACGCTTCAGGGAAAATCGTTGCCACCAGTCTGCTGGAACCCGGGAAGTTCAACAGCCCCCACGGCCTGGCGATCGACGCCCAAGGGAACCTCTACGTCGCCGAGTGGCTGATCGGAGGCCGGTTCATCCGCCTGGGCAAGGTCTGATTCTCGCGCCCACCCTGAGTTCCAAAAGAACCCTTACCGGTCAAGGCCGATCTGCAGCACCAGATGAAAATCCCTTCCCCCGCAGCGGGTGTATGGAGCGGGGGAAGGTTAGGATGGGGGCGCACCCTCGATTCAACCTCGACAGCCTGAGGGACGCGAGGTCTCGACGCACAATCTGAGGCGGCTAGTCCCCAACCTCGAGTATCATCTCGATCTCGACGCAGCTCTTGCGGGGCAGGCCGCTCATGCCGACGGCGGAACGGGCGTGACGGCCTTGGTCCCCGTAGAGTTCCACCAACAGGTCGGAAGCGCCGTTGGCCACGACGAAATGGCGGTCGAACTCGGGGTCGGCGTTGACCATCACCAGCAGCTTCACGACCCGCTTGACCCTATCTAGGTCGCCCAGGTCTTGCTTGATGGACGCCAGGCAGTTGAGCATGGCCAGTTTGGCCGACTCGTAGGCCTGCTCTTCGGTGACATCGCGGCCCACCTTTCCGGGGTTCAGCACTGACCCGTCGGGCTTCCCCGCGATGTGGCCGGCCACGTATAACAGGTTACCGGTCCGTACAGCCGGGATATAGTTGGCTACCGGGGTGCCCACGGGTCCTAACTCCAGTCCCATCTCCTTCAGCTTTTGTTCCGCTCGCATAAAACACTTCCTATAATCGCCGTTCGGCTCGAATTTTCAGAGAATTATACTCGATGCCCCAGCAGCCACGCCCGGATCTTGTCCATGGGAACCGTTCGATATTGATAAAGCCGCTT
>CAYMZL010000359.1:0-3098 GCA_964394825.1 uncultured Dehalococcoidia bacterium
TTACGGGTCCAGGCCCAAGAGGGTTGAAACGTAGGGGCGTCCGCGAATCGCTTCTCCACCGAAACCGGCGCGGGACGTAGGGGCGGGTCTGTGACCCGCCCTATTCCATTACAGGAATAGCCGTCGGTGGAATGGCGAGTCAAGCCCAAGACGGTTACACCCAAACAGGGCGGGTTTGAAACCCGCCCCTACCGGCAGTCAACACGTTTCCCTGGAAACCGATATTTGCTTTGTGTGGTTTCGGCGCTAGGACGCGGGTTTGAAATAGGGAATTGATATCTGGTCGGTGGCGCGTTGGAAGGTGACTTCCACCGGCATGCCGATGGTTACGTCTTTGGGTTCGCACTCCACGATGTTGGTGAACATGCGCACGCCCTCATCCAGTTCCACCAAGGCCAGCACGTAGGGCCCGGTGTCGAAACCGGGGGTCCGGTTCTGGTTGGTCACGGTGAAGGTCCAGACGGTGCCCCGTCCGGATGAAGGCGTCCACTGGATGTCGTTGGACCAGCAGTTGGCGCAGATGCCCCGGGGATACCACTGGTACTCGTTGCAGCTATTGCACTGCTGGATCAGCAGAGTGCCCTGCCGGCACATGTCCCAAAAGGTCTTGGTCTCGCCGGACACCGTGGGCAGGGGTTTGTTCCAAGTCGTCATTTTCTAGTCCCTCCCCAGGATGACTGTGCCGCCGCTGTGGCGGGAGCCCAACGCGCCACCGGTCCCGTGGCAGAGCGCAACCTTGCAGTTGGGCACCTGCCGCTCCGTCCCCTCGAACTGGCCCCGGAGCTGCCGGGTGGCTTCCAGCAACAGGAATAGACCCCGCATACCGGGGTGATTGGAGGACAGGCCGCCGCCGTCGGTGTTGATCGGAAGTTCTCCGCCCAGGCCGATGCGGCCGTTCTGGACGAACTGGCCGCCCTCGCCCTTCTCGCAGAAGCCCAGGTCTTCGAGGGTTTCCAACACCGTGATGGTGAACGAGTCGTAAATCATGGCCATGTCGATGTCTTCGTGGGTGACGCCGGCCATGGCGAAGGCCGGTTCGTGGCTCTGCTTGGCGGCGATGTACATCAGGTCGCGCTTCCCGGCGCCCTGATGGGCCACCGCTTCTCCCGCGCCCAGGACCCACACCGGGGTCTGCTTACAGTTGCGGGCCACTTCCGCGGAGGCCACCACCACCGCGCCGCCGCCGTCGGTGATGACGCAGCAATCGTTGCGGTGCAGCGGGGTGGATACCACTGGAGACCGCATCACGTCTTCCACGGTGATGGGGTCGCGGAACAGCGCCTCCGGGTTCAATGAGGCGTGCCTGCGCATGGTGACCGCGATCTCGGCCAACTGCTCGGAAGTCGTGCCGTAGAGGTGCATGTGGCGCTGGGCAATCATGGCGTATAGGCCGACCGTCGTGAGACCGTATAGCTCTTCGAAGCTGTCGGGAGACGGGTCCAGACGTGGATGGCCCTGCCGGCTGATGCCGCCGGTGCCCACCGACACACCGCCGGAGCGGGCCAGGGTGGCGTAGGTGATGACAGCGCAGTTGATACGGCCGGCATGAATGGCGTTCAACGCGTGGGAAAGGTGGAACTCGAATGAGCCGCCGCCCACGGTGGTGTTGTCCACCATCTTGGGGTACAGGTTCAGATAGTCGGCCAGGTTCAGGCCGCTGCTGCGGACCGACATCGAAGCGCAGAACAGGCCGTCCACGTCCTTTTTGGCCAGGCCGGCGTCCTCCAGGGCCTTGATGATGCTCTCGCCCTGGATCTGCAGTTCGCTCTTGTCCGGCGCGTACCGGGTGATGTGCTCGTGCACGCCGACGATAGCGGCCGTACGCCTAAGGTCTACCATTGATTGGAACCCTCCCTTTCGGAGTGTTTCTTAGTTTCTATTGCTTACTTATTAACCTGTTGGCCCTTGGTGAAGAGCGGCAAACCCCTCCAAATCACCAGAGAACAACCCATATGAAAACCCGGCTGTGCCGGCGGCGAATATTGGCCCCCATTATCGCCGGGCCTGCCTGGGAACACAAGACGGAAATCCGGGTTGAGACGGACCGTAGACCCCTAAAAGGCCCCAGAGGCAGGGATTGCAGAGACCGCCAGAACGGTGCGCGACGCCGTGATAATATCCCGTTACGAGACCTCTACCGGACCAGAGATAGAGATGCAACAAGTACCGGATGGGTTTAGCCAAAAGGTCATCGATGTCCACGGAGAGGCGGGCGCCGATTGGCTAGGCCGGCTCCCCGAGACCATCGCGGAGTGCGAAAGACGTTGGTCGCTCACAGTCATGCCCCCATTCGCTTCCTTGTCGTATAACTACGTGGCCCCGGTCCTGTGCGCCGACGGCAAAGATGCGGTGTTGAAATTAGGGGTCCCGCATCATGAGTTCACGACGGAGGTGGAGGCGTTGCGTCTTTACGACGGCGCCGGGACGGTCAAACTGTTGGCCGGGGACGTTGGACTGGGCGCTATGTTGCTGGAGCGTCTTAAGCCGGGAACATTACTCTCCAGCCTTGCCGATGATGAACGAGCGACCTCGATCGCCGTCCAAGTGATGATGCGATTGCGGCGGCCGCCACCACCGGAGCACCAATTCCCCACGGTTTCAGATTGGGCCTCGGGACTACATAGATTACGAGAACGTTTTGGGGGCGCAACCGGTCCCTTTTCGTCCCCCTTGGTCGAAAAGGCCGAGACGCTCTTCTCGGAGCTGATCGGCGCCATGGGTGCGCCGGTGCTCCTCCATGGAGACCTGCACCATGACAATATCCTGTCTGCGGTGCGCGAACCGTGGCTGGCCATCGACCTCAAGGGAGTGGTCGGAGAGGCGGAATACGAAGTGGGCGCTTTTGTGCGCAACCGGCTGTTTCTTGAGCCGAGACCAATAAGGCTATTGGCACGGCGCGTGGACCAGTTCGTTGACGAGTTGGGGTTCGACCGGGAGCGGGTTCTGGGCTGGTCGCTGGCCCAGGCGGTGCTATCGGCATGGTGGAGTTTCGAAGATAGCGGTCACGTTTGGAATGAAGCGATCGCCTGCGCCGAGTTGATTGCAGAGCTTTCAATCCGTCACTCCCAGCCCTAGCCTCGTGGCGGCAGAACAGCCCC
>CAYMZL010000360.1:0-3089 GCA_964394825.1 uncultured Dehalococcoidia bacterium
TCCGTGATGCGGACGCCGACGGCGTCGTAGACGGCGTTGGCGATGGCTCCGGCAACGGGGATGTTGCTGCTCTCGCCGATGCCTTTGCTCTCGTAGGGCGCGGGGCCGGCGTCGCCCTGGACCAGCACCGTCTCCATCACCGGGACGTCGGCGGAGGTGGGGATCTTGTAGTCACCGAAACTCAGGGTGGAGATATGGCCGTCTTCCAGTTGGAGTTCTTCCATCAGGGCGTAGCCCAGGCCCTGGATCAGCCCGCCCTCGACCTGGCCTTGGTGGTTAAGCGGGTTCAGAATCGCGCCGGTGTCGTGGGCGGTGACGAGCTTGTTGACCGTGACCTCTCCGGTCTCCGGGTCGACGTGGACCTCGGCAACCTGGGTGCAGAATGAGGTGAGTTCCGGGGTCTCGGACGTGACGCTGGTCTCCCCGGTCAACGCGTCGCCGCCGGTCCGGCTGATCACCTCGGCGATGCTCATGCTCCTTCCCAACGCCACCAGGCGTCCGTTCTCGAGAGACACCTGCTCTTCCGGGGCGTCCAGCAGGGGCGAGGCCGCCGCGACGAGCCTGGCCCGCAGTTCCCGCGCCGCGCCCACCACCGCCTGTCCGGCGGTGTAGGTGACCCGGCTGCCGCCGGAGCCGGAGCTGTAGGGCATATGCGCCGTGTCTTCCAGGACGATCTGAACCTCCTCCACGTCCACCGTCAGCTCTTCGGCCACCATCTGGCGCAGCACCGTGTGCGACCCGGTGCCCGTGTCCCAGAAGGCCATGTGCAGTTGGGGCCGGCCCTCGCCGCTGAGGCCGATCTTGGCCGCGAACCGGCCCGTGCCCTGCACCAGGTCGGTCATGGCCATCCCCCGGCCGGTGTTGGCCGGCTTGGGCTGGTCCCCCGACTGGTCCATACCGGCCGCCTCGGCCGCCGCCACCAGGGTCTCCACGGCCTTTATCTTCTGCCAGTAGCGTCCCACCGGCGAAGCGTCGCCGTCGCGCATGACGTTCTTCAACCGGAACTGGTAGGGGTCCAGGCCCAACTCCTGGGCGATCATGTCCATGTGGGACTCCACGGCGAAGACCACCTGGGGCTTGGCGGGACTGCGCATGTGGCCCCGGGGCACGTTGTTGGTATAGACGGTGTAGCTGTCGATCTTGGCGTGGGGAATGTTGTAGACACCGCAGATATGGTCGGCGCCCCCCAGGTAGACGGTCGGCTTGAAGGCTCCATAGGCACCGCTGTCGAACACCGCCCTGGCCTGGCGCGCCTTGATCGTCCCGTCCCGCATCACGCCGGTCTTGATGGTCATCACCGCCGGGTGGCGCGGGTTGCCGGCCATTAGTTCCTGGATGTAGTCCATGACCATCTTGACCGGGCGGCCCGAACGCTTGGACAGGTGGTAGCAAAGCGGCACGTCCATGAACGACCCCTTGCCTCCGAAATCGCCGCCGATGGTGCTTGGGTGGAGCACGATGCTCTCGGCGGGGACGCTCCAAACGGCCGCCAGTTGGTCACGCAGCATATAGGGGTCTTTGTTGTTGGCCCAGATCTGTACCTGGCCGGATTCTTCGGCGCTGACCAAACAGGCGTGGGGCTCGATGTACGCCTGGTGCATCAACTGGGCGTTGAAGGTGTGCTCGAAGACCAGGTCCGATTCGCGGAACCCCTGCTCCACCTGACCTTTTTCCCAGGTGATGTGGGCAAAGGCGTTCTTGATCCCGGAGGGGGGCTGGGGTAGGCCCTGGTAGGACTCCAGGTCTGGATGGAGGACCGGGGCGTCCGGTCCCATGGCCTCTTCCGCGTCGAAGACCGGAGTCAGCTCCTCGTACTCCACGTCGATCAGCAACAGGGCCTCGTCGGCGGTGTCAGGGTCTTCAGCGGCCACCGCGGCCACCTTCTCACCAACGAAACGCACCACGCCCTGGGCCAGCACCGGCATGTCCACCAAGCGGCGGCCGATCCTAGTTTCGGGCAGGTCTTGGCCCGTGACCACCGCGTGGACGCCCGGCAGGGCCTCGGCCTGGGAGGTGTCGATGCTGACGATGCGGGCGTGGGGGTAGGGGCTGCGGAGCACCTTGCCCCAGAGCATGCCCGGCAGGGAGATGTCGGCGGCGTAAACCGCCTTGCCCGAGACCTTGTCCGGGCCTTCTCCCCTGGTGATGGACTGACCGATGGCGGAACGTGTGGCGGCCATGTTTTTCTCCGGTATTTTGGCGGCGTCTCAGGCCGGCAAAGCATTTATTGGCGGGAATTATACACAGACCGCCCATGCCGGTGCGGGCGGGTCAGCGCAGGACCACACCCGTGCCCGGGGGCAGGTCCCAAGCCTCGTCCTGGAGGCCGCGGAGGTAGTCTATCTGGCCGTGGTGGTTGTTCTTGTGGGTGATTAGGTGGCGAAGCGAGCTGCCTACGGTAAGCTCTAGGCGGGCTGGATCGGGAGCTAGGTCCAGGCCTTCCGGCGTCAACCCCGAAACGTACCGGGCGGTCCGTTGCTGCACCGCCTCGGCATAACCCACCAGCACCTCCAACGAGGGTATGGCCAAGGCTCGCAGGCCCAGGCGGTCGCCGGGATCGGGAGCGGTGGCCGGCTGTCCGAATCTCCCGTGCCAGCTATCCGAGGCCCAGATGTCCTCTCCCAGCTTGCCGGTCTTGGTCACGCGGGCATCCTCGTTGCGGCTCAGGTGCCACAGGATGAACCCGATGTTATTGGCCGTGGGCGCCGGGCGCCAGAGCAGCTGTTCCGCACTCAGGCCTTCGCAAGTGGCCAGTAGCCTCAGGTGCACCTGGGCCAGGCAGTCAGTGATAAATCCGACTGCGTCCATCTATTCCTCCCGTGAGAACCGCCGTTAATCCAATGGGAAAAGGGGAATTATGCCACATCTTCCATCAACGCCCAGTTCTTGAGATTGAAACTGTTGGGGAACTGCGCGATTGCCTTTCGGATATCATCTTTCGCTGGCATTGACCGCTTCCTGCGACGGATTGGTGGTTGGATTCATGCCTGGACGCCCGTAACCGAATATGTAAAGTCCGGCAATAAATCCGGCCCAATGCTATCATGGCATGGGGGGTAAATTGATTTGAGTGACCACCGAAACGACGG
>CAYMZL010000361.1:0-3086 GCA_964394825.1 uncultured Dehalococcoidia bacterium
GCAGGTTGGACAGTTCAACCACGTCGAAGTCGACGATGCCAACGGTGCCCACCCCAGCCAACGAAAGATAAATGGCGGACGGTGAGCCCAGTCCCCCAGCGCCTATGATTAGGGCTTTGGAACTCATGAGGGCGCGCTGGCCCTTGCTGCCCACGTCGCCCATGATGATGTGGCGGCTGTATCGTTTTACTTGCTCCGGTGTGAGCGTTAGTGGCTGTTCGGCCATGGAATGGACCCTCCTCTTTCTTCCGGTACTATTGGGGTGATGTTTTGGTGTCCGCCTGTTGAGATGTGCCTGAGCCCCGATGGATTCCCAGACTGGCGATTTCGCAATAAAAAAACCTGCGTTGACCCGAAAGGCTCTCTCAATACGGGTGGGCGCAGGTTTCAGGTGTGCAGAATTGCTACCCGCCCCCTATGTGGGCGGACACGTACAAGCGCAGTTCAGTTGGAATTGGACTGTAAACATGGACTTTTCGAGTCTATAGCCGGCAAAAGTCGTTGTCAAGCTAAGTTAGGTGTGGAATGGAGCGGCGCCGGTCTTTAGGGTTTTCCAGTACCGGTCTAAAGCGGCAATGCCGCCTGTTTGGCCAAGCTAGATTGACGGTCGGCCAAGTCGGCCAAGGTGATATTGCTGAGCACGTCGCGGATGGTAGCTTCGACGGTCTGCCACACCTCTTGCTGAGCGCAGGTATGGGAGAAGACGCAATCGTGGGGGTTGATGAGGCAGTCCAGCGGGGAATTGCTGCTGTCCAGGTGTTCCATCACCATGTGGAGGTCGATGTCTTTGGGGTCCATGGCCAGGGCATGCCCTCCCTGGGGTCCCCGCCGGCTGTGGACGAAGCCGAACTTGTTCAAGGAGGTCATCAATTGGTCCAAGTAGGCTTCAGGGATGCCCTGCTTGTAGGCAATCGCGGCCGTCTGGACGGGGCCGTCTCCATAGTGAAGGGCCAACTCCACCAGCGCCCGCACCCCATAGTCCACTTTCATGGGGATCTTCATCTGGACGTACCTCCATGCTGGTAAGCCAGGTAAAATTATACACCAGCCCAACCCCAAATCCAAAATTGCCTGCCAAACCGGACAACAATCACGGCTGATTTCGCGGCTGTATCACCAGATAGGTGCCGAGACCCTGGGCGATGAGCCTGCCGTCCTGGTCTTTGACCTCCATCTCGCCAACCATCACCCGGCGTCCGGGGCTGATGATCTTGGCGGTGGCGGTCAGTTCGCCCTTCTCCGCGGGGGCCAGGAAGTTGATCTTGATCTCGATGGTGGTGGTGGCCTCGCCGGGCTTCAGCAAGGCCTTGACCGCGCGGAACAAGGCGTAATCCGCCAGTGCCACCACGATCCCGCCCTGGACCCTTCCGGCCTGCTGCAGGTGGCCCGGATTGATGGGCATGACGACGGTGCTGGAACCGTCGTCCGGGTCGGTCACCCGCATGTCCAATAGTTCGGCGAAGGGAGACTCGTGCACGTACCCGTCGGGAGCGGACGATGAATCGGTGGCCAATGGGGCTCCTTGTTCGTGGGTTGGGCGATCTTTTAAAGCCGCCCCAGTATAACGTGGCGCCTTGATTTGGTGTTCTGGGGATGCTTGCGCGTGACTCGGACCGCGAGTCTATAATGGTGACGATGAAATTCCAGCCTGTCCCATAGGCACCAGACTAGGAGCAAACAGGTGAAAGGCGGCAACACTCGGCGGAGATTCAGGGCGACCGCTAGCGGGCCCAGGGCATGATAAAAGGGGTTTTTGTCGGTTTTGGAGTCATGGTTGCCGTGCTCTTGATTCCCATAGTGCACCCAGTCATGTTCGTCTTCGGCCCATTCATAGGCGGTTACTATGGGATTAGGTCGGCCGGCGCCAGCCAGGCATCTCCGGGCCGCAAGGCATTGGAATTCGGCACTTGGACCGGCCTCCTGATGTTGGTGGTGTTCGCCGTTTCGGCAGGTATCGTTGACACCATTATCGACCTTGACCTCAATATGCGGATTATAATGTGGGGCGGCGTCTGGCTGTTCACTTTCTACTATGGGAGCATGTCCGGACTGGGCGCCTGGTACTCGGAGCTCAAGGCCAGGGGCTGATTGGCCCTGAATACGCCGTTGGCCGTCAAAAGGCCCATCCACGAGTAAGAAATGGTTGTTGCCGGCCGTGCTTGCCGTGGGTGTATTCGTGGCGCTGGCGGCGTACGGTGATTTCAGCGGCACCGTCGATGAGATTGGCAATCTGCCCGTCCGCTATCTCTTTGCCGCCCTGGGTCTGGCATCGGCCAACTATCTGCTCCGTTTCGTCCGCTGGGCCTTTTATCTGAGGGTGTTGAAGATCCCCGTCCCGGCCGGCGTCAGCGTCCTGGTGTTTCTCTCCGGTCTCGCAATGTCGATAACACCGGGCAAAGCGGGCGAGTTGGTAAAATGTTACTTGCTCAACAGCCGGACCGGAGTGCCCGTCAGCCGGTCGGCGCCGGTTGTGGTGATGGAACGCCTGACCGACGTGATCGCGGTGATTATCCTTGGGCTCACGGGATTTGCGCTGTTGCCCGCCCCAATCATCGTGGTCCTGGCGGCCGCGTTGGTTATCGCGGTGGCCGGGCTGATGTTCGGGGTATCGCGGTGGGCGTCAAGATTGGCCGGCTTGCCCATCTTGTCCCGGTGGAGCGGCCTGCTTCGAGACTCCCAAGAGGGCTTCAGGGAGCTGGCGGCGCCCAGGGTCATGGCCGTTGGCGTGGCGGCCGGCGCCGTAGCCTGGTTCGCCGAAGGTTTGGCATTGTGGGTGATATTAAAGGGCATCGGTTCCGAGATCGACCTGGCGCGGGCGCTGTCCATCTACGCCGCGGCCACCCTGGTAGGCGCCGTCACGGCCCTTCCCGGCGGCCTGGTGGGCACTGAAGGAAGCATGTTGGCTCTGCTGCAACAAAGCGGCGTGACCAGGGTTGGAGCGTCGGCAGGCACGGTGTTGGTCCGGTTGGTCACGCTGTGGTTCGCGGTGGCCGTTGGGCTGGCGGCTATTCTGGCATTGCGCCGGGTCCCGAAGGTTGAAACCGGATTGAGTCCAGTTCCCGAGGAGAGCTGACCGGCATTGAGCA
>CAYMZL010000362.1:0-3082 GCA_964394825.1 uncultured Dehalococcoidia bacterium
CTCCCTCACCGGTCAGGCCGTGCTATTTGAAGAGATCGGCCGGGCTTTGACGCCGGGCCCGTTGCTCGCGTCATCGGCCCTGGCAGCCCAGGTGGTGTTGAATGCCGGAGACGACCGTCAGAAGGACGGTCTGCTGCCCGGCGTGGTCAGCGGTGACGTGATCTTGACCCTGGCCAGGGGTGAAAGGCTGGAGACGGCATCCCGGAACGGCGGCCTGACCCTCAGCGGAGAAAGCCCCTTCGTCCCCCATGCCGGACTGGCCCACCACATAGTCTGTGCCACCCGGCCCGCCGTCGGCGCCTGGCCCGATACCACCCTGGTCCTGGTGGACTCCCAGGCGGACGGTGTGACCAAGACGGCCATGGAATCCGTAGCCAACTACCCACAATACCTGGTGGAGTTCGACGACGTGCTTCTGCCCGAAGACGCAGTTCTGGGCGGGGTTGCCGAAGGGCGGCCGGCACTGGACTCGGCGGTGCAGCGGGCCACCGTGCTCCAGTGCGCCGAGACCCTGGGCCGGGCCCAAAAGGTGTTGGAGATGGTGGTGGAATACGCCGGCAACCGGGTCCAATTCGGCCGCCCCATCGGGACGTTCCAGGCCGTCCAGCACCGCTGTGCCGACCTGAGGGTCGCCGTGGACGGAGGCCGGATGCTCACCTATCAAGCGGCTTGGAAGTTGGACCAGGGGATGCCGGCCGAAGCAGAGGTGTCCATGGCGAAAGCCCAGGCTGGGACTCTAAGCCGGACGGCCACTGAGGCCGGACATTCCATCTTCGCCGGAATCTCTTTCACCGTCGAACACGACATGCAGCTCTATTCCGCCAGGGCCAAGATCGCCGAGGCCAACCTGGGCGACACCGAATACCACCTGGACCGACTGGCCGCCCAGATGGAGTCCTAACCATTTCTTGTCCTATTCACCCCGGTCCCTGTCATTCTGAGGTGTTAGCCGAAGAATGACAGGCTATTAAAAGCGATTGCGTGTTAAAACCGGAATCCATGGCGTGATTAATGGACGTATGTTACGTATATTGGAACTTGGCAAATAACAATGATGGACCCGCTTTGATTTGGAACAGTTGAAAACGCCTCGCAAGAAGAATCTTAGGACTTGGTTGTTCCCCGGAGCGCTGGGGTTGATGCTATTCGCCTTGGCGGCCTGCGGTGGAAGCGCCACCGCGACTCCTGACCCCACAGTGGCATCCGCCGTGGCGGCGGTGGAATCAACCCAGACCAGCCAGCCGGGCTTCACCGGCGGGGAGAGCGCCGCCGACGAATTGGTGGCGGCCCAAGAAACGGTCATGCACCGGATCTACCTGAAGGCCCTGCCCTCGGTGGTCAACATCCAGGTCATCCAGGGGCGGGAAGGCGGCGACGGCACGGGCCAGTTCCCCAACGTCCCCGGAGTTCCCGATGGTTTCTTTGACCGCGCCGAGGGCTCCGGTTTCGTGTGGGACGACCAGGGCCGCATCGTCACCAACCAACACGTGGTGGCCGGGGCCGAAACGGTGACGGTGATATTCGCCGACGGCACCCGGGTGCTGGCCAAGGTGCTGGGAGGAGACATTGATTTGGACCTGGCGGTCCTGGAACTGGAAGAGCCGCTGGATAATCTGGTCCCCATCGAGCTCGGCGACAGCTCCAGGGTGCTGGTGGGACAGCTCGCCGTGGCCATCGGCGCGCCCTTCGGCCAGTCGTTCACCATGACCAGTGGAATCGTCAGCGCCGTGGGCCGCACCATACGCAGCGGGTCTAGCCAGTTCACCATTCCCGAGGTGATTCAGACCGACGCCCCCATCAACCCCGGCAACTCCGGCGGTCCCCTGCTGGACCGCCACGGCCGGGTGGTGGGCATCACCACTCAGATCATCAGCCGCTCCGGCAGCAACGCCGGCGTCGGCCTGGTCGTGCCAATCAACATCGCCAAGATGGTGGTGCCCGCCTTGATCAAGGACGGGAAGTACGAGTATTCCTGGCTCGGCATCTCCGGGGCCACGTTGGGGCCGGACGTCGTTCGATTGATGGAACTGCCCAAGGGCACTCAGGGCGCCCTGGTCATCAGCGTGAATGTGGACAGCCCGGCAGACGAAGGCGGCCTCACCGGGAGCGACCGGACCGAGGTCGTGAACGGGATACAATACGCCCTGGGCGGCGATACCATTACCGCCATCAACGGGTCTGAGATCAGGGATATGACCGATCTCATCATCTACCTGACCAACAAAACCAGGCCCGGCGATGAGGTCGTTCTGGACGTATTGCACGAAGACGGTACTTCGGAGGAACTGCCCATCGTCTTGGGCACGCGGCCCAGGGACGGCTAGAAAACCCCGCAAGACCGGCTACGGCCAAGAATTAAGGGGTGTCCATTGCATTCTGTCGCGGCGATCTTTACCTCGCCCGTGAAGTCCCTTTCTCTGGAACAGCCCGCATCGGTGACGGTCGGTTACTCCGGTATCGCTGAAGACCGCCGGTTTCATCTGGTTGACGCCGGGGGGCGGTTGCTGACCCAACGCCAGGAGGGCCGCCTGGTCTTGGTCAAAGCCCAATACTCCACCGGGTCTGAGGTCCTGACCCTCCAGTTCCCTGACGGCAACCGCGTGGAAGGCCAAACGGAGTTGGGCAGCGCCGTGAGCACCGTTATCTGGGGCCGCCAAGTTCCCGGCCGAGAGGTCACCGGGCCGTGGGGCGAGGCGTTGTCCGGGTTCTGCGGGTCGCCGGTACGGTTGGTGAAGTCTGACAATCCCGGCGAAAGCTACGACGAGTACCCAATTTCCCTGCTCTCCCAGGCTTCGATCGATTACCTGGGCGATCAGTTGGGGGAGCAGCCCACCAGCGGACGAAAGTTCGAAGGCAGGAGGTTCCGGCCCAACTTCCTGATTGACGGCTGCTCTCCGAATGAAGAGGACTCCTGGTTGGGCGGCGTGGTGCGGATAGGTCCCGAATTGCGGTTGCGGCTGGTGGCCCCAGACCCCCGCTGCGCCATCACCACCCTGGACCCCGATACCGGCCAGCGGGACTTTGACGTCCCCAGGCTGCTTCTCAGCTACCGTCCCAGCGCTCGGGCTCCCTACTTCGGCGT
>CAYMZL010000363.1:0-3065 GCA_964394825.1 uncultured Dehalococcoidia bacterium
GAACCCACTTGGTGATACTGCTAAGTTTTGACATAGACGGCACCTTGGAGGTGGGCGACCCTCCTGGAATCCTGTCCATGGAAATGGTGAGAAAAGCCAAAGAGAAGGGGTTTTTGGTTGGCAGTTGTTCCGACCGCCCGATCAGCGGACAGCGGGCCATCTTTGCCCAGCACAACATACCGATCGACTTCGCCGTCTCGAAACAGCAGCTCCCCGATGTGAAGGCGAAGTTCCAAGCGGACGTCTACTACCATATCGGCGATAGAGAAGACCTGGACAAGAAGTATGCGCTGGAGGTGGGATTCGAGTTCCTGTGGCCGGACGAAGCGATTCTGGAGCCCTGGCTGCTCCGGGACGGAAATCCCACACAGGATTAGATCAAGAACGATGCAAGACGGCCGCAATCAGAATCCCAAACGCCGCAAGGACCGGCCGCTTCAGGGAATCCGGGTCGTGGATTTCACCTGGGTCCGGGCCGGACCGTGGGCGGCGCGTTGGCTGGCGACCCTGGGCGCCGAGGTAATCAAGGTGGAGTGGCCGGAGAACCTGGACATGCTCCGGCTGAACCGCTTCACCGTGCCTCCCGGCGTGGAGCCGGGCCCCAACTCCACCGGCCAGTTCGCCGACACCAACGCCGGGAAATTGGGCATCACCGTCAATGTCCGCCACCCCAAGGGCCTGGAAGCCATCAAGAGCTTGATCTCGGTCTCCGACGTGGTCATCGAGAATTTCAGCTCCCGGATCATGCAGCGCTGGGGCCTGGGCTACGAGGACCTGAAGAAGCTTCGGCCCGACGTGGTCTACGTCTCAATGGCCGGTTTCGGCCACACCGGACGCCAGCATTATTTCGGGACCATGGGCCCCGCCGCCCAGGCATTGTCCGGACTGACCCACCTTTCGGGCCTGCCCGGCAAGCCGCCCGCCGGTTGGGGTTGGTCCTACCTGGACGACACCGGCGGCATGTACGGCGCGATGTGCGCCCTGACCGCGCTCCGGCACCGCAATCAGACCGGTCAGGGACAGCACGTCGACCTTTCCCAGATGATTACCGGCATCACCCTCACCGGTACGGCGTTCCTGGACAAGACGGTCAACGGCCGGGAGTCGCGGCGGGAAGGCTATCCCCCGGGCAACCGGACCGTCTGGCCCGGCGCGCCGGTGATGAACAACTACCGCGGCCCCATCGCGGCGCCCCACAACGCCTACCGGACCTTGGGCGGCGGATACAACGATTGGTGCGTCATTGCTTGTCTTTCCGATGCAGAGTGGGTCAGCCTTGTTGACCTGATGGGCAGTTCCGGTTGGGCCCAGGACGGCAGATTCGAGGGCTTGGCAGGCCGGCTCGAGCACCAAGACGAGATGGACCGGGGAATCGAGGAATGGACCAGCGCGCTGGAAAAGTATGAGCTGGCGGAGAAATGCCAAGCCGCAGGCGTGCGGGCGATGCCGGTCCAAAGCTCCCAGGACCGCGTGGAAAACGACCCTCAACTTCACTTCCGAGGTATGTTCACCGAGATGGAGCACCCCGTGCTGGGCCGGTGGAAATTCCAGGCCGCCCCGTTCCGGCTGGACGGCGCCGGCGTGACCGTCAAAGGTCCGCCGCCGATGATTGGAGAGCATACCGCCGAGATCATGATCGACCTGTTGGGCCTCAGCCGCAGCGACCTGCTCGAAGGGTTTGACCAGGGCGTTTTCTGGCCGGAATCGACGCCCCGGTACGATTACATCCAGCAAACAATCGGCGAAGAGGCAAACAGATGACGGAGGCTGGGCCTGGAGATAGTCTGCCTGGTCCTCTGGCCGGGCTGCGGGTGTTGGAGTTGACCAGCGAACATGCCCAATTCTGCGGGAAATTGATGGCCGACCTGGGCGCCGACGTGATCAAGATCGAACCGCCCGGTGGCCAGGAGACCCGGGATATCGGGCCGTTTCTGGACGACCAAGCCCACCCCGAGCGCAGCCTCCATTTCTGGCACTACAACACCTCCAAACGGGGCGTGACCGTTGACATCACCAAGCCCGGCGGCCAAGAGATCTTCCGAAACCTCGCCGCCACCGCTGGGCTGGTGCTCGAAAGCTACCCGGCTGGACGCCTGCCGGGACTCGGGCTAGGCTACGAGATCCTTTCGGCAAGTGATCCCGGCCTCATCATGTGCTCCGTCACTCCCTTTGGACAGGATGGACCTTGGCGGGACTATCAGACGTCTGATCTGTTGCACCTGGCGGCCGGCGGTCAGATGGCGTCCTCGGGGTATGACGAAGAGGACGTGCCGGGAGCGCCGCCCATCGCTCCGGGGGGAGGCAACGCCTGGCATATCGCCAGTCATTACGCCTACATGGCCATCCTTGCGGCCCTTTACCACCGGGACTTCACCGGGGAGGGACAGTACATCGACGTGTCGGTCCACGAGGCCTGCTCCCTCACCACAGAGGGCGCCATCGCCATCTATCTCTCCACTGGAGAGGTGGTGCGCCGGCACACGGGCAGGCATGCCTCGCCCGACCAGTCGCCGGTGATTCAGCACGCCACCAAAGACGGCGGATGGATCAATACCACCCGCTCCGGAAGCAATCTCACCCCGGCGAGGCTGAAAGTTCTGGGCGAGTGGATGGACTCCCAGGGATTTGCCCAGGACCTGCGGGACGAGAAATACCAAGACCCGGCTGTCGTTGAGCAGAGCGGGCAGCATTTCGCGGACGTACTGCGGGAGTTCTTCGCCAACATGCCGTTGGTGGAGGCTTACGAGGGAGGGCAGGAACTGAACTTCCCCTGGGGCGCCGTCCGGACCATGGGTGAGATCGTGGGTGATCCCCACCTGGAAGACCGGGATTTCTTCGTACCCGTCGAGCACCCTGAGCTGGGGCGGGAGTTCACCTACCCCGGCCCGGCGGCGATCTACAATGGCTCCCCCTGGCGCATCTACCGGCGCGCGCCCCTGATCGGCGAGCACAACGATGAAATCTTGGGCGGCGAGCTCGGTTTATCCAAAAACCATCTAGAGGCGTTGAAGAAGTCGGGAGTCATCTAAGTTCCAGCGCCCCGGCGTTTTCAGCCATGATGTATG
>CAYMZL010000364.1:0-3058 GCA_964394825.1 uncultured Dehalococcoidia bacterium
CGCCGTGATGTATGCCGGACGCATCGTGGAGAGCGCGAATGTCCGCACTCTGTTCAACAGCCCGACCCATCCATACACCCAAGCGCTGATCGCTTCCGTGCCCCAGATGGACCGGACCGACCGGCTTTTCTCCATCGACGGGCAGCCGCCGGCCCTCTGGGACTTGCCCGAGGGCTGCCGTTTCGCCGACCGGTGCGCCCACGCGCGGACTATCTGCCATCAGGAGTATCCCGGCCAGCTGCAGGAGGAGGAAGATCACCCGGTCGCATGTTGGATGCTGGACCAGTCCTGGGCTCAGACGGAGCAGGAGGTCACCACATGAACCAGGAACTGCTCCGCGTTGAAAACCTGAAGAAGTACTTCCCGGTGACCAAGGGACTGGTGCTCATGAAGACGGTGGGCTACGTCCAGGCCGTCGACGGCATCAGCTTCACCATAAACGCGGGAGAGACACTGGGGCTGGTCGGGGAGTCGGGCTGCGGAAAGACGACGACCTCCAAAATGATCCTTAGACTGGAGATTCCCACCGAGGGGAATATCTACCTTGACGGGCAGGACATACAGTCCTTCCGCGGACCGGAGCTCCGGGAATTCAGGACCCAGGTGCAGGCGGTCTTCCAGGACCCCTGGTCGTCCCTGAGTCCCCGCATGAAGGTTAAGGACATAGTGTCCGAGGCGCTGGTGGTGAACCGGAAGGTCTCACGCGAGGAGAAGGACGACCGGGTAGAGGAAGTGCTGAGCCAGGTCGGCCTCCTGCCAGACCAGGCAGACCTTTACCCTCACGAGTTCAGCGGGGGCCAAAGGCAGCGGGTCGCGGTGGCCAGCGCCTTGGCGTCTTACCCCAAGTTGATCATCCTTGACGAGCCGGTGTCCGCGTTGGACGTCTCGATCCGCGCCCAGGTGATGAACCTGTTGGTGGACCTTCAGCGAGACACCGGGATCGCCTACCTGCTGGTGGCCCACAACTTGGCCACCGTCCGGTACATGGCCCACCAGACGGCGGTGATGTATCTGGGCCAGATCGTGGAGTACAGTCCCACGGAGGAACTGTATGAGAACCCGCTCCACCCCTATACCAAGGCCCTCTTCTCGGCGGCGCTTCCCGCCCATCCCGACGACCAGCGGGAGGAGATCGTCCTAACGGGTGAGGTCCCCTCGCCCATCAATCCGCCGTCGGGCTGCCGGTTCCATCCACGATGCCCATTTGCCATGGACCGGTGCTCCGTGGAGGCGCCGCTGCAATTGGACAAGGGCAACGGCCACTTGGTGGCCTGTCACCTTTACGATTAGGGAACCCTCGACTTAGGTTCCCCGGTTACCGGACTGAATGCGGCCGACGATGAAGAACGCGGCATGCCGCGCGGGGAAACGCATACCCATCGCTGTCCTCGTTCAAGACTTCGACCGCAACGAGTTTAACGCCCGCTGACCGGCCGCCACGACAAACGCCACGGCGCCGCCCACCAACGCTCCCACTACCGTTCCGGCCACCATGCTCATCGCAATGAAACTCAATACTTCCGAGAGGCCCACGCCGTACTGGCCGCCGCCCAAGACTAGAACCAAAAGGATTCCGGGAAACAGACCAATCACCGCCCCCAAGAATGCGCCAGGCATAACGCCCCGCTGAAAGGACTCTTTCGCATCGATCAAGTTTGGCATTCTTTGCTTCATTAGAAGATGCCCTCTTTAGGGAGGCCCCCGTCAGGGATGACGACGTTAAACGCCTGCATAGACGTCTCTCCAATGCAACTGCCCATATAGCCGCCTAACGGATGATGTTTAGCTTGCCGTCGGTGGTGTGTGCGTAAAGACTCCCTGAAGCGAAACTCAGTGGTCCCGACAGCGGCGCTTCCAGCATGATCTTCCACTCGGTCTGGCCGCTGAGGCGGTCAACCCCATAAATAACGCCGTCGGCGGTGCCGAAGTACAAACTTCGGCCGATGACGATCGGTTGCGTCAACATTGCGGCAGTCGCTTGGAACTGCCACAAGATGTCCCCTTGGCGCGGGTCCAAAGCGTAGATGCCGCCAGAGTTGCTGCCCAGGTAAAGCGCCTCGGCTGTTACCGCTGGTGCAACCTGGAAGCTTCCCATACCTCTGGGCAAGGACACTCGCCACTCGAAGCCGGGTTGGGCCGGGGGCGAGGGTATTGGCAGTTGCCAGATCCATAGTTGGGCCCAGATCAAATTTAACGGATATTCACCGGGCACCTCCCGGGCGTTGGCATCAAAGGCGAGCAAATCTCCATCGGAAAGAACGTAGATCTGACCGTTTCCCGTCACCGGACGCTTGACCAATAAACTCCCGGTCCGAATCCGCAATCTCTTGTCGCCAGTCCTCGCATTTTGAACAAATATGTTTCCGGCCGACGATCCCGTCACAACCTTGCCCCGATAAACGGCTGGAGGCTGGATCACCGATGAACCCACGTCCAGTTTCCAGATCCGCCGTCCCGATTCTGCATCCACCGCGTAGACACGGCCGTCCTGGGCGCCAGCGTAAACGATACCTCCATCGACTACCGCCGACCCTACGAACGGACTATCGGCCTTGAATTCCCATCTGACGGCTCCCGAATCCAGGTCCAATGCCAAGAGACGTTTGTCTTGCAGGGGAAGATAAAGGTTGTCGCCGGCCACCGCCGGGGTGCCGTGGACCGGCCCGGTGGTCCGCGTCTGCCATAGTGTTTCGCCGCTGACTGCATCGATGGCCATGACCTTGAAATCACCGCCGATGTAGAGAACGCCGTTCACCACGGCCGGAGACGAGCGAGTTGCCACACCCAGTTCCAAGGACCGCACAAGTGTGCCCTGAATTACATGGGAAGATTCTACGATATAACTCGATCCGTCCGGGTTGGCACCTCGCATGGACCAGATTTCGGAGGAGGACTTCGACGTAAGGTCAGAGGAAGGGCTTCTAAACAGCCATATGACGGGGTTTGGCACGTAAGGGTAGTTGAACCAGACGAGCGTCGCCAGGATGAGTCCGACGGCGAGTCTGGCCGCCCAGCGTTTCTTGCTGGCGTGCTTGGTGGCACGAGAGGCCTGGACCCA
>CAYMZL010000365.1:0-3054 GCA_964394825.1 uncultured Dehalococcoidia bacterium
CCGGCCCCCACTTCTTCGACCTCGACGAGTTGGATGAAGCCCTTCAGAGTTTGGAAGCCGAGGTCAGAGCCACCTAGTCAATCTGGAACAAAAATGGCCCGCCAAAACGGCGGGCCTTTTTTGTTCCGTAAGTTTTCCGGCGGTTAATGGCCCGGCTGACGCGGTTCCACGAAGGTGTTTCGGAACCGGTAGAGCGTGAACTCCGGCTCGACCGGGGCCACGGGCAGGTACTCGGTCTCTTCTATCTTGGCCACGATGAAGTTGGGCCCATCCGTAATGAGGGCCTCCGATACGGCGGCCTCCAGGTCCTCCAGGTCTGACACGGTCTTGGTGCGGGTGATGCCGCAGCTTCTGGCCACCTGCTCCAGGTCGGTGCCCGTGCCGGTGTGGCTGGTCTGGCCCCCGGTCTGGCCCCATTGCTCGTTATCCCAGACCACGACGGTCAGGTTCTTGGGTTTCTCCCGGCCGATGGAAGCGATGGTCCCCAGGTTCATCAGCAGAGACCCGTCGCCGTCCAGAGATATGACCTCTTCGTCGGTGGCCATGGCCATCCCCAGGGCGATGGACGAGCACAGGCCCATGCTGCCGTAGGTGTAGAAATTGCGGTCCCGGTGCCCGGCGTGCCAGAGCTCATCGGAACTGGGGCCCAAGTTGCTGACGATGGGCGCATCTCCCGCCAGGCGCGATACTAACTCAGTGGCCTCGAACCTATGCAAGCTTGCCTCCGTGCAGCAGTTGAGTCAGGCACACCGCCACGGGCTGCCGGTTGGCGTGGCAAAGTTTCATGGCGCCGTCCAGTATCTTGTCCATGTTGCGGTCGTCCTCCAGGGTGAAGTGCACCAACCCCAACTGGTCCATGATGGGCCTGACGGCGCGGCCCATGGCCACCTGGGCGATGTTGAACTCGCCGGCCCCGCCCCGCAGGTTGATGAACATGGGGATGGGGGTCCGGGCGGGGATGCACAGGCTGGCCAGGGCGTTGACGCTGTTGCCGAACCCGCTGGACTGCATGAACACGGCGGCGTTGCGGCCCGCCGCGTAGGAGCC
This sequence comes from uncultured Dehalococcoidia bacterium, assembly GCA_964394825.1. Classification (GTDB taxonomy): domain Bacteria; phylum Chloroflexota; class Dehalococcoidia; order Lucifugimonadales; family UBA3495; genus UBA9611. The sequence goes on from CAYMZL010000365.1 coordinate 1,048, forward strand.
CACCGCGATGCCGATGGCCTCCTCCTCCCTGGTGGCCGAGACCAATCGGAAGAAGGGGTCCTCGTCGATGATGCTGGTTACCGTGTGGATGGATATGTCCGGCACGTAGGCGATCAGGGACGTGTCCCAGTCCTTAAGCGCTTTGACGATCTGTTCCGCCCAGTTCATCCGTGTGTCTCCCGTAATGACCTGCTGTTTTGAACAACCCGAGAGCCGTGCCCAGGGAAGGCCCCAGGCGTGAGCGGCTACCAACATAACAGTGGGACTTTGGATTGTCAAAACTTGGCGGCCCCGCTGCCGCGGGATATAATCCCGCTAGCAACCGGGAGAGAATCCCGAAAAACCCCAAAAGACCCTGCGGAGGTATTAACTTGAGGATCGACCCACTGAACTTTGAAGGATTCAACCGCGTACTGACCGGGGTGGTGGTGCCGCGGCCCATCGCATTCGTCTCCACCGTGTCCATCGACGGCGTGGTCAATCTGGCCCCCTACTCCTTCTTCAACGCCGTCGCTTACGACCCGCCCACCATCGTCTTCTCGTCGTCCCGCAGCGCGGGCTACAAGAGCAAAGACACCCTGCGGAACATCGAAGAGACCGGGCAGTTCGTGGTCAATATCGTGGTCGATCCCATCGCCGAAGCCATGAACAAGACCTCCGCCGAGTTTCCCGAGGACGTGGACGAGTTCGAGATTGCCGGGCTCACCCCGGCGCCGTCCGAGATGGTCAAAGCCCCCAGGGTCGCCGAGTCCCCGGTGAACATGGAATGCAAGTTGGAGCAGGTGGTGCCCATCGGCTCCGGCGACCACGCCCACGGTTTGGTCATCGGCACCATTCTGTTGATGCACGTCCGGGACGATGTCATCGACGGCCACCGAATCAACCAGGAGAAGCTCATGGCCACCGGCCGTATGGCGGGAAATATGTACTGCCACACCGGCGACCGCTTCGAGATGGTGCGCCCGGTCTACGACCCGGAAAAAAGCCTGTCTACTTACCGGTAAGCCCCAACACGCAGCCAGGCTATAATTAACTGAAGGCAAGCGATAGAAGTTAAGGAGCAGGACCATGGCCGGTAAAATGTCCATACTAAGTCCGGCGGCGGAGGCGTGGCGTCCCATGGACGAACACATCCCCCATATCTCCGATCTTCAAGGTGCCACAGTGGCCATCCTGAACAACCGCTGGACCAGCATGAACATCATCGCCGAGCAGATCGGCATCATCCTCAAGGAACAGTACGGCGTGGCCGAGGTCTTTGAGAAGTTGATTCCGCTGGCGTCGGCCGCCCCCCAAGCAACCTTCGACGAGGTGGAGGAGCGGGCCCAGTTGGCCATAGTGGGCCTGGCGAATTGAGGGTCCTGCACGGCGTGGAGTGTCCACGACAGCGTCAAACTGATCAAGAGCGGCATGCCCTCGGTGGTGCTGGTTACCGAACGGTTCACCACCCTGGCCAAGGCGTCCATGCGGGGCAACGGCGTGCCCGATGCTCCCATGGTGGTCCTACCCAAGACCGAGCTCACCGAGTACGTCGAGCCCGACGTGGTGCGGACCGTGGCCAAGGAGGCCGTCGAACTGATCGTCTCCCAACCACGTGGGTAGGTTCAGGCTATGTTGGATTGGTCTTCATGTTCAGCGGTCGAGCGAGACCCGCAGCGCGTAAGCGGTGATTGGGTATTTCGTGGCACCCGGGTGCCGGTTTCCGCGCTGTTCGAGAACCTCGAGGATGGAGCGCAGACCACCCAGTTCCTGGAGTGGTTTCCCGGCGTCACAGATCAGCAGGTGCGTGCGGTCCTCGACCATGCCGCCAAAAGCTTGGGCGCCTCGCAGGTTGCTTGATTGCGTGTTTTCTTCGATCAGGGAACACTGGTCCTGTTAAGAAATCTCCTCGACGCTCACCAGATTGCCAATGGGGTTGGAGCCATTCGCAATCGCGAATTTTTTGAGGATCAGCGTTTGAGCCCGAGTATTCCTCCGATTCCCATATATGTGAGGACTATTGATGAA